>JBLKON010000070.1:0-4919 GCA_047602725.1 Candidatus Woesearchaeota archaeon | reverse complement strand
AACTTTTTATGGTGAAAAACATCATAACTCTTCGACAGGTTGTCTCAAGCGCTCAACTCTATACTAATAGGGCTCTGAGCGTAAAACTTGTTTTTGGTGTTCTTCCAAGATATTTTAGGTAGAAAAAGTATTTATTTTTATCCATCTGGTCAATAGACCAGAGGAATTCTCAGCTTAAAAATGACTCCATCCATATCAAAACACACTAACTTCATTTTTCATACACTTCATGATATAGCTCACAAAATAAAGCCATACTCCAAGCTTGAGAAACACATCCCATAGATTCTTGTTTACTAGCTGAAGAAACTTCAGCATGATGTCCTAACGCACCACTATGCAAAATCTCTTGAGTAGAAGCATATAAAATACTTTCCCAATAAAACTTGTATTTTTCTTTATTCAATCTATACAAGCACAGTGCAGCCATGTTATTAATAAAATACCAACTATCACCATGATGATAGCTTTCATTCGACTCACCCGTATACGCACTGTGAAAACGACTATCTTTATGACTTAATGAACTAATGCCTCCCCACGGACACCATAAATGTTTGAGTAATTCATCCATATATACTTCCCACTCTTGTTGTGTAAGTAATTGAGGACAAAGGTAATATACTAAAAAACCATTACACCTTATAGTATAATCAGCAACACCATTATGTATTCTATCAGCAAGTAACGTACCATTCCAAAACGCTTGTTTAATACGCTCTAAACGATTCTGTCCACAATACGTCAAAGATAAAGCATCTAAAGCATTATGAATACATTGATGTAACACTTGTATTTCTATACAGGCACCATCACGTACACTGTCTTCAAATCCAGTATCCATCCATGTCTCTAAAGGTTTGCTATATATTAAATCATCATGTACATACTCTTGTTCAAGACGTTCAACACATTGTTGTAACACGCTAAACCATGTTTTTTTTTCGTCTTCACTTACATGTTGAAGGTGTTGTAATAATCTATATGCATGCCAACCAATACCATCAGCACTTCCCAGCATACTTGCAGGAAAACGATTATCAAACCGTCCATCAGCACAGACTTGTGTTTTTTGGCGTTGTAAAATAGTGTGTATCCACTCTTGTTTACCTATAACATGTAAACCGCCACAACTAATAGCTTCATCGCGAGTCCAAAATTGAAAAAACCAAGGCAAGCCAGCATACAATCCTTTATCTTTAACAAATAAGTGTTGCAAATGTTGTTGTACTAAGCTATACGCAATATGTTGTTGACTACCTTGTAACGTATGAGTATACGGTGTACGTGGTGTATCTAATTGTGCTTTAGCTTCTTGAGGTGTATTACCTACACCAATAATAACATCATAGGTTTGTCCACTGATGCTTCCTAATTCGTACACGTACCACGTAGTAGGTTGCGTGTGACGTTGTTGTTCTAAAGGATATTCATCAGCTTTCCATGTATGAGTAAAATGAATAGGATACGGAGTTCGTAAAGCAATAAAATGAGTATAACACCCTTTTTTTTCATATTGTATAAGTGTTTCATATTGCCCATGTACTTGCACTGTTTCTATGAGTGCATACACACGTTCAAAAGGTTCAAAGTCATATATATCTCGACAATCTAAGATGATACGTAAAGGAGTTGTACTATGTTCAACATGCGTAGCAAAACTATGTGTACTCATACTAAACGTTTGCACAGCACCACCTTTCCACTGTATACGATGTGCATCAACAATATGGGTAGGTGTATCATCAAAAACTAATGCATCTACAATTTTAAGCATCGTATCATCTTTAGGAACATGCCATCCTTCATAGCGACTATACTTTTGGGTATGCCATAAATAATACGATCCTTGTTGACTTATGAGTAAACCAGGATTGGTAACATAACTTTTATGATGAGCATATTGGACGTTCATAGGTTTTTATAGGTCATAAGATTTATAAAGCTTATTTGTTGTAAATAACTAAAAGTGGTGATGTAAGTGGAACGAGGTATTGCATATTTTTCTATGGAAATAGGGTTACGCCCTGAAATTCCGACATATAGTGGTGGGTTAGGTATTTTGGCAGGAGACACCATTAAGTCAGCTGCTGATTTAAAGATTCCCTTACATGCAGTAACACTACTAAGTGAACAAGGTTATTTTCATCAAACGTTTGATGCACAACATAATCAACAAGAAACACCAGTATATTGGCCTAAACATGATTATTTAGAATTGTTGCCTGAACGAGTGTATGTACATATTGAAGGTCGTATTGTACATATACAAGCATGGCGGTATATAGTAAAAGGATTACAAGGGCACCAAGTACCGGTGTATTATTTAGATACCAATCTACCTGAAAATAGTGCATATGACAGAACGCTTACCTCTCGCTTATACGGAGGCGATTATTGGTATAGAATGTGTCAAGAAATAGTTCTAGGTATTGGAGGAGTACGTTTGTTGCGTACGTTACAAATGCCTATTAAAAAATATCATATGAATGAAGGACATGCTGCATTTTTAACCTTAGAATTATTACGTGAACAAAAAAGAGTAGCAGATACTGACGATGCTACTTTAGTTGAACAAGTCAAAAACATGTGTGTGTTTACCACGCATACACCAGTACCAGCAGGACACGATGCATTTGAAGAAGCATGGGTGAAACGTGCATTAGGTAATCAATTTGATATTGATATGGCTCAAGCAGTACGTGATGGCAAGTTTAATATGACTATTTTAGCTATGAATTTTGCATCACACATTAATGGCGTTGCTAAAAAACATGGTGAGGTGTCTTCGTCTATGTTTCCTGGATATACCATTTATGCTATCACTAACGGTGTACACGCACCTACTTGGGTGTCTGAACCCTTTACTCATTTGTTTAACAAATATATTGAAGGATGGAAAGAAGATAATTTTATGTTGCGTTACGCACTTAATATTCCTAATAATGAAGTATGGCAAGCACATCAACAAGCAAAGCAACAATTAATTGAATACGTTAATACAACATATAACACATCATTAGATGTTAATGTTTTAACCATAGGATTTGCTCGTAGGTTTGCATCCTATAAACGTGCTGATTTAATTTTTCAAGATATGCAACAACTCTTAGATATGCATAAACATGTTGGAAAAATCCAAGTCATTATGGCTGGTAAAGCACATCCGCATGATACGGGCGGTAAAGAAAAATTACGATATATTCGTGAACTTATGGATACCTATAAAGATAGAATTACCTTAGTCTTTTTGGATAATTATGAAATGTGGCTAGCACACAAAATGATTAGTGGTTGTGATATTTGGCTTAATACACCTATACGTCCACGCGAAGCTTCAGGAACGTCTGGCATGAAAGCAACCTTAAATGGCGTATTGCATTTTAGTATTTTAGATGGTTGGTGGATTGAAGGTTGGGTTGAACAAGTTACGGGATGGTCTATTGGTCCTAATGCAGATGCACACACTGAAGATGATGCACAAGATTTGTATGATAAATTACGTACCAAAATAATTCCGTTGTATTATAATGATAAGCAACAGTGGATTACGATGATGAAACATGCAATATCGCATAATGGATCGTTTTTTAATACGCAACGTATGGTAAGCCAGTATATGTTAAACAGTTGGCTGTAAACTTTTATAAATAATAATGATTTTTTTCTTATATGCAACCATTGTATAATGAAGAAGGGATATTAGAAAAGGATATTGCTATTAGAAGTAAAAAAAGACCACCTTATACCGAGGAAGAACTTAGAATTATAGATATCGCCTCAACTATTTTACGAGCTAGAAATGCAGTTGTTTTTAGTTTAGATGAATGTATTGGACAAGAAATAGATAGGGTACGTAGAGATCCTCAAGATCCAAAAAATTGGCAACCCAGTCAATATACTCCTGATTTTTCATCAGAAGATTGGGTTGAAGAAGTAAAACAAATTAAGTCTGATTTTAAATTATTACCATTAGAATTATTAATTGTACTGATAGGAGACATGATTACTGAAGAAGGTTTGCCTACCTATGAATCTTTGATAAAAGGAGCATCAGATGCAACTAATGATATCACAGGGACAGATAAAAGTAATTTGGCTCAATGGACTCGTATGTGGACTGCAGAAGAAAATAGGCATGGTGATGTACTCAATAGACTTTTATATGTAAGTGGTTGTGTAAATATGCAAGAAGTTGAGCGTACGATACAATACCTATTGGCTTCAGGATTTAATCCTGGTATTGGACAAGATCCTTATAAATTATTTATTTATACCAGTTTTCAAGAAGAAGCTACAAGAGTATCACATATCAATACTGCTAAATTATGTAGGAAAAAAGGTGTTGAGCATTTGTATAACGTATGTAATGTTATTGCACAGGATGAAGCACGTCATTATACGTTTTATAAAAATGTAATGAAAGCAATTTTTGATGTAGATCCTAATGGAGCAATGACAGCTTATGCATATATGCTTAAACATCATATAAAAATGCCCGCTCATCAAATGAATGAACATCCTCAATATCCTAGTTTATTTGATGATTTTGCTTTTTTTGCCGCACAACAAAAAGTATACACAATGGATGATTATATAGCTATTATGGAAAAATTGCATGAACAATGGAATGTTACATCAAGAATAGTTAGTACATCAAAAGCAAGAGAAGCACAAGATTATTTAGGTACGCTTCCAGATAGACTTAAAAATATAGCTTCTAGAAAAAAGGGTAGCCAATCACCAATAGAAATATCTCGTATACCCTGGTTGCGTACGTGATTTTTGTGATAATATATCATCTTAAAAAATAAAAATCGGCTGCGTAGAAATCCTATGACTCTATACTATCCTGAGTTAGGTTGACACTTTTTACGTGTGTAGCAAAAAAGATAAGGAGTTGCTACAAATGATACGTA
>JBLKON010000069.1:0-5067 GCA_047602725.1 Candidatus Woesearchaeota archaeon | reverse complement strand
TGCACAACACAATATTTATATATATGTTTTACCTATAGTATAGGTATGCAACATGCACAACATGGAATAATGACTGTATTGTTATTATCTGTTTTGGCTTTGTTGTAGGTTCCTGGGAAATACTCTTGGGAACGCATTTTTTCTTCTTAGAGTATTTTCCTATGTGAGGTTAACATGAAACAAAACATAGAAGCAAGTCCATATGGATGGTATATTAATAATAGTGGTCAACAAGACACACAGCGTGTTATAATGTTTGATACTACGTTACGTGATGGTGAACAAAGTAGAGGAGCTTCGTTGTTGCCCGAGCAAAAAGGTACATTAGCTTCATTGTTGTATGATGTAGGAGTAGATGCTATTGAGGCAGGATTTGCTGCTTCTGATAGATTAGAACAACAAGCAATTGAACTTGTAGCCCATACATTACGTTGTAAAAAGCGTCCTGTTGCTATTTTTAGTTTGGCAAGAGCACATGATAGTGATATTGATTATGCTTGGCAGAGTGTTAAAGATGCTGTTATTCCAGGTATACATACGTTTATTTCAACGTCAGAAGAACAACGTAAAGTTAAATTTCCTTATTTGAGTATGGATGATATAACCCAAAAGTTATGTAATGCTGTGTGTAGGGCAGCCAGTTATATGAAAGATGCACATACGTATGGTATAGTAGAAGTTAGTGCAGAAGACGCAACACGTACAAACATTGAACAATTAGTACATGTCTATAAACGTGTGTTAGAGGCTATTGAGCCGTATAGAAGACATGTTGGTTTTACGTTTAACTTGCCTGATACGGTGGGAGCAATAAGTGACCCAGTAGATTATAGACAATTTTTTGAGGCACTTACACAATTAGATGGGATAGAAGGAATTCTTTTAAGTGCACATACACATAATGACAAGGATTTAGCTGTTGCTAATGCGCTCCAAGCAATACGTGGTGGAGCACGTCAAGTTGAGGTGACTAGTGGGGGAATAGGAGAGCGAGCAGGAAATGCTTCGCTGGATGCAATAGCGATATGTTTAGAAGATAAAGGTGAATTTAGTACAGGCATATGTAGAAGATTATTACATCCTTTACGTATAGCTGTAGCTCAGCATACAGGGTGTGCTATAGGAGAGCGAGAACCTGTTCATGGTCTTAATGTGCATGCTCATGAAGCAGGTATTCATCAAGATGGATCAATAAAAGGTATACAGCATCAAGCATTAGGTGTCTATGAAGGAGTGAGTGCGAAATCCGTAGCAAAGGAGTCTAGTTATCCTTTAGGAAGAAGGTCGGGAAAACATGGATTATATCATGTACTATCAAAAATGGGGTATAGATTAGATGACAGGCAGAGAGATGATGTGTATTTTTTCTTTTTGGAATATGCACAAACAGCAAAAATTATTACATGTGCTCAATTATATAATATTATGGATACGTTAGGGTATCATACTACATTATCACCACCAATACAGTTAGTAGGTTTATCTTCTCATATTGAAGGTGCACAAACGAGAGTTGATATTGGTATACATCAAGGTGAACATGTTACCCGTTATCAGGGTAGTGGTGCGGGAGTATTGAGTGCTAGTGTAGATGCCTTACAACACGTGTTACCTGCATCATTAGAGGTTGAGTTGTATGCACAACATAGTGTAGGAAAAGGAGTTGATGCACAGGCAAGAACTCATGTGAGGTGTAGTAGAGATGCTTGTGGTGATACTACATATGTTGATGGAGTTGCGCAAGACACTTGTGTGCAACGTAGTGCTGTTTTGGCATTATTGGAGGCTGTTAATAAGCAGATGTATGATATAGCTTAATAAGTTCATATTGAGATACTGTAATACAGGGTTGCATATTACAACGTCCATTACCTTTTTAAGTATCTTTTTTTTTTTTTTTTTTATGGTAGAACTATTAGCTCCGGTTGGAAACTTTGAAGGATTATCTGCAGCACTTAAAGCTGGTGCTCATAGTATTTATTTTGGTATTAAAGGATTAAATATGCGTTCAGCATCTGCCAAAAATTTTGATATTGAAGATGTTCCAAACGTTGTTGCGTTGTGTCATGCACAACAAGTTAAGTGTTATTTGACGTTAAATACTGTTGTGTATAATCATGAGTTTCCGCGTTTGTTTCAGATATTAGATGCTATTAAACAAGCAGGAGTAGATGCTATTATAGCAACGGATTTTGGTGTCATTCAAGCAGCAAGAGAACGAGACATAGAGGTACACATTTCTACGCAATCTTCTATTGCAAATGTGGAGAGTGCAAAATTTTTTGCCCAATTTTCCCCACGTTTAGTGTTAGCTCGTGAGTGTACATTAGCTCAAATTAAGCACATGAAAGATACTTTGCGTGCTCAAGGATATACTACAGAGTTAGAAGTGTTTGTGCATGGTGCGTTGTGTGTTGCTGAGTCTGGTCGTTGTTTTATGTCTCAATTTCATAATCGATTATCTGCAAATAGAGGACAATGTTTACAAGAGTGTAGGCGCTCTTACAAAATTATTGATGTGGAAGAGCCAAGACGTGAATTTATTTTAGATAATCAATATGTGATGTCTCCTAAGGATTTGTGTACCTTACCTATTTTAGACAAATTGGTAGAGGCAGGTATTGATGTGTTTAAAATTGAAGGTCGAGCAAAAGGGCCAGAATATATTTATACGGTAACCAAAGTGTATAAAGAGGCTTTGGATGCTATTGAGAACAAAACGTTTACGCAACAAAAAGTAATGGCATGGTTAGAAGAACTCTCTTCAGTGTATAATAGAGGGTTTACTGATAATTTTATGTTGGGTACTCCCACTAATGATAGTTGGGCAGGTATTTATGGTTCAAAAGCTACGCATACAAAGTTACAAGTAGGAGTTATTACTAATTATTACAAGCAAAAAAAAGTGGCTGAAGCAGTGTTGACTCATAGGTCATTGAGTGTAGGTGATCATATCATTATTACTGGTCCTACTACGGGATATGTAAAACAAAAAATAGTGTCTTTAAAAACAGATGAAGGGGATGTAGAGTCTGCTCAAAAAACGACAGTAACGTTTGCTTGTGATGAGCTTGTTCGTGCTCAGGATATGTTGTATGTGTGGGTTGAACCAGATAGACAAAAAGAGGCTATTGAGCAAACGTATGGTGTACATACTCCTTTTAAGACAAGTAAGGTGTAATATATGCAAATTATTCATGATAGAGAGGGATGTATTGGGTGTAAGAGTTGTGCTAGTATTTTACCTGAACACTGGGTGATGAGTGGAGATGGTAAGGCTACGCTTAAAGATGCTAAGCATAATACAAAAATGAGTGATAATCTTAAACATTTAGATTGTGCGTATTCTTGTCCTGTGAATGTTATTCATGTTGAGCATGATGGGAAGCGTATTGTGTAGTACATTTGGTATTGTTAGAAGTGTGATTATGATATTTTATTCTTTTTGTGTAGTATCTTAGTATACTAATATGTATACTATACTACAGAATCGATATATTTATATACTAGTATGTATATGTACTTTATATCGGGTTCCAACACGAGCAATGGTAATATTATTTGATCAATATAACCTTCCAAGCGACTTTTACGAAGTCGTGTTTGCTACTGAGCAACAAGTGGTCGTAGCAAAAATGTTGGTAGACGAACTTAAGGCGCATAACGGCGTGCTTACTAAGACGGAAATGTCTGATTTTGCTATGCGTCTGCATGATGGCGTTGTCGTTAAGATGCCTGTCAAAGTTGGTATGGTTAAAACTTTTACCTCGCAAACAATATCATACAACAAACGTCAATTTTACGATCGCATCCTTACTCCCATGAAAAGTATGGGACTTATTGACTATGATTTGTATAAAAAAGTATACAAATTGTCCGACCGCTTTACCAAAATGATGGAAAAGGTTGGAAAAATGTGGTTAGCTGTTGCTAAATAACATTCACTGGGAAAGCTCTTCAGTTTTCTACTCCCTACCCCCCCCTTAACTGAAGAGCTCCAATCCCTTTCATAACTGATGCAGTACCATAGTAATTACTATAAGGAGCGGAACCCGTACTGCATTAGTTTTTTTTATTCTGTGTGGTTTATTATGATAAAAAAAGATTTCAAAAAATTATCTATACATACATTATTTTGTTACAGTACAAAAATACTCACATCTTAATAACTTCTACTAAAATAACACCAACCTATAGCTGGTTTTCCACTATAGAAGCACTTTTCATGAGTAATGTGTTTATGCATATCAAAACAACGGCTTCCTAAACCCGTTTCTTGTTTAATAGCTTCTTCCACTGATGCTTCTCCGCAAAAGGGTGCACAAATAAACATATTGTTTGGTGCGTTTTTCATAAATGCTTCTTTTGAAGTAACTTCAACAATAAGGGCTTCCATACGTTGTTTTGCTTGTGTGTATAAATCTTGCTGGATAGTTTTGAGTAGTGTAGCAGTTTGTTGGGCAACTTGGGAGAGTGGGCAAGTTATTTTTTCATGAGTATCTCTGCGCACCAGTATTACTTGTTGTTGTGCAATGTCTTTAGGTCCAATTTCTACACGTAGAGGAATGCCTTTAAGTTCCCACTCTTTGCACTTGTGACCAAACGAATATTCTTCACTATCATCTACAATAACGTTTGGGAGTTGTTGGGCTAGCTGTTGTACATGTGTATCTACTACTTCTTTATCTTCTTTAGTATATACTGGAATAATAACTATTTTTTGTTCAGTAACACTAGGAGGTAATACCATACCTTTATCATCAGCGTGTGTCATGACCAGACCACCAATTAAACGTGTAGAAATTCCCCAACTATTTTGCCAAGGAATATGCTGTTGTTTATCTTTTCCCGTGTAGGATATGCCAAACGCTTTAGCAAACCCTTGTCCTAAATGATGTGATGTCCCAGCTTGCAGAGCTTTACCATCAGGTAAAAATGCTTCAATGGTGTAGGTATGCACAGCACCTGCAAACCGTTCAGCGTCGGTTTTTTTACCTACAATAACAGGCATAGCTAATAATTCTTCACACAGTTTTGCATAGAGGTGAATGTAGCGTTCTGTTTCTT
>JBLKON010000068.1:0-5298 GCA_047602725.1 Candidatus Woesearchaeota archaeon | reverse complement strand
CACCTTGCATTGCATCACTCACTTGCTGTTCATTTAAATGTGACCTTGCATAAGCTCGAGACATCACACGACCAGCACCATGACACGTAGAACCAAACGTTAACTCCATAGCTTGCTGAGTACCACACATAATATATGAAGCAGTTCCCATACTACCAGGAATTAAAACAGGTTGACCAGTCTGTATATACTTGTCAGGCAATCCAGGAGCACCTGGGCCATAACAGCGCGCAGCACCCTTACGATGCACAAGCACTTGCTTGCCATCAAACACTTCAATGTTAGCATTATTATGACTCATATCATACACCAATTGAGCATCGCCAAACACTTCACGAATTTTGTACGTAATTAATTGGCGATTCAACCAAGCATAATTCATAGCACAACACATCGCCTTATAATAGCGTTGACCTAACTCACTTTGCAAAGGAGCATACGCCAAATCTTTTTGCTCAACAGGATACTTCTCTAAAAATGCTGAAATATATTCACTACAAATTTGATGACCATACCCACGCGAACCAGTATGAATCATAATGCATATTTGATTTGTAGATAAACCAAATACAGAAGCACTATGGGCATCAAACACTTCATCTACCTTTTGAATTTCCACAAAATGATTACCAGCACCTAATGTTCCTAACTGTAAACGTCCCCTTTTTTTTGCAGTAGGACTCACACAACTCACATCACATTCCATACGTCCCAATGCTTCACAATAGGTTTTATCAGCAGGTGTTGCATATCCTTTTGCAATAGCCCAATTGATACCCTCACTCACTGCTTCATCTAATTGTTCATGTGACAAACGCAACCAAGAATCATGCCCCATACCTACAGGAATACGCTCATATAAAGCATCAATAAGTGAAGCAATACGATCTTTTACGTCTTCATACCTCAAAGAAGTAACTAATAGGCGCATACCACAATTAATATCAAAACCAACTGCTCCTGGAGAAATGACACCATGCTTAACATCAAAAGCTGCAACACCACCAATAGGAAACCCATATCCTTGATGTGCATCAGGCATCATCCATACAGGATGTATCACACCAGGTAAAGATAACATAGACTTGCCTTGCTCAATACACGTGTCTTGTTGCATAGCTTGTAAAATAGGAGGTGAAGCAACAACACGCAAATTTCCAAAGGTATGAATAACGCTCATTGTAACGCAAATCTCATAATTTGTTGAGCTTGAGCTAAATCGTCTTCACTAATCTGTTTACGCAAATGCATACGTGCACTAGCCTGTGCTAAACGCATAAGTCCATGTACCGTACGTGCAGAAATTTCAACCATATATGTGTGTTCCTGTTTTTTTAATTCCGTAATAAAGTCAACCATCTGTTGTTCTAAATGTTTAGGAATACTCACATCAATAGTTTCAGCATAGGCAACATAATCTTGAATAAAAGCAATATCAGCTTCTTGTATATGCACATGCTTATGACTGATAATTTTTTTAGAAATTGAAGCAAACTGTTGTGCATTAGGAGCACGTAACAAAAACACTAAGTGAAACCGAGTAAGCAGTGCACTATCAAAAGGAATCTGTTCTTTTAAAATAGCAATACTTTTACCTACAAATTTATCACCTTTAGGATTTGCAGTAGCTAAAATACGTACTTGCGCTTCAAAACGTATATCATGCCTTCCTTTCGTATACGTCACAAACCCTTTTTCCATAGCATTATATAAAGAACCCATATCTTTGGCTTGCATTAAATTTAATTCATCAATACCACACACACCCAAATGTGCTTTAGGCAATAATCCTTCTGTCACTTCTTTACCCTGTACACTTGCTGTTAAACCTACTCCAGACGTACCGCTCCCTAATCCAAACGCACTATGTTCGTGTAATGCCAAGGCACTACGCACAATATCAGTTTTACCTGTGCCAGGATCTCCTAACAGCAAAATATGAAAACGTTCAGTAGAAACTAATTGTAAAGCTACCGCTTTTTTAATCATATCAAATCCTTCAATATGAGGAGCAATCAAACCTACTATGCGTTCAAAAGCATGTTCACTAAATGCATGAATATGACGTTTGCGCACCTGTTGTTTTATCGTTTTATTCCAACGCTCTAAGCGATACTGTAAATCTTTAGCTTTAGATAACGCAAAAATTTGAGGAAACTGTTCATCTGGAACTATAGTAGTACCAAACGTACTAAAAGCTACATTAATATGCTGTTGATGGAGTAGTACTTTAACATAACGTAACTCTTTTTCATCTAAAAAAGAGCGTAAAGACTCATATTGTTTCTTTTTTGAACCCCATAATGGTAAGAAGCCTAATAGCCATGTTTTCATATAGTGAGAAATACCATATATTATTTAAATGTTATGTGCATAAACACAACGTATATGGAACAACAACACAATAAGCAAACGCATAATAAAGATGCAACTACCACTATTCATAATAAAAAAGATATCTATTTTGACGCTCAAACGCATACGTTTACCTACCAAACACAAATACAAGGTCGTGCAACAGTCAATGTAGTACCTGCACGATTTTCACCTGTTGATAAGTACGGTGCGTATAGAAGAAAAGCAAAAGAGGAACAACAATGAAGATACAACAGATACATGCCAGAGAAATTTTGGATTCGCGAGGCAATCCAACCGTTGAAGTTGAAGTAACTACCAAAGATGGTACGTTTCGTGCTGCAGTACCCAGTGGAGCTTCTACTGGAATTTATGAAGCATGTGAGTTACGCGACAATGATGCACGCTATCATGGAAAGGGTGTACAAAAAGCAGTGAAGCATGTGAATACTACTATTGCATCAAAGCTCAAAGGAGTATCAGTGCGAGAACAAAAACATATAGACACTATTATGCAACACCTTGATGGTACGCCTAATAAAGCACATTTGGGTGCTAATGCTATATTGGGAGTTTCTATGGCAGTATGTCGTGCAGGAGCTGCATCTCATAAATTATCCTTACACGAGTATATTGCACAAGCAGCAAAAACCAAGCCTCGTATGCCTGTTGCCTGTATGAATATTATTAATGGGGGAAAACATGCTGGAAATGTACTGGCTATGCAAGAATATATGATAGCACCCTATAAGGCAAAAAACTTTAGTGAATCATTACGCATGGGCACTGAAATATATCATACGCTTAAAGGAATTTTAAAAAAAAAATACGGTCAAGATGCCGTTAATGTAGGTGATGAAGGTGGATTTGCTCCTCCTATTGTGAATGTAGAAGATCCTCTTAAACTGATTATGAGTGCTATTGCAAAAGCAGGGTATGAAGGTAAGGTTGGTATTTGTATGGATGTAGCTGCTTCAGAATTTTATACCAAAAAAGGATATGATTTAGGGTTTAAAGCAAAATCCCAAGTTATTAGTGGAAAAAAATTAGGTGCATTATTTGAAAAATGGGCACAAAAATATCCCATTATAAGCATTGAAGATCCGTATGACCAAGATGATTTTACGCATTATGCATTGCTTACCAAACAATTAGCTGGTAAGGTACAAATTGTAGGTGATGATTTATTGGTTACTAATGTAGAACGTATCCAACAAGCATTAGCGCAAGGTGCTTGTAATGCATTGTTGTTAAAGGTAAATCAAATTGGAACGGTATCTGAAGCTATTGAAGCAGCATTACTTGCTCAAAACAACAAATGGGCTGTCATGGTATCGTACAGAAGTGGGGAAACAGAAGATGCGTTTATTGCTGATTTAGTAGTAGGTTTAGGAACGGGGCAAATTAAAACAGGTGCACCTTGTAGAGGAGAGCGTACTGCTAAATTTAATCAACTCTTGCGCATTGAAGATGGGCATACATTGCCGTTTGGCTATCCTAAATGGAAATAATTTTTTATTATTTTTCTAATTTACCCACAACACTCTTAAATAATAATTTTTTTTCATACCTATGATCTGTCCCTATTATGATACCTGTGGTGGATGTTCTCAACAACATTTGAGTTATGAACAACAACTTGCCCACAAAAAACAACGCATCCAACACTTAGTACACCAAGATGTTGCAGTATACCACGACCAACCTTTTGGGTATCGTAATCGTATGGATTTTATCTGTACTCCAAAAGGATTAGGATTACGACATCAATCTGAAAAAAACACCATTATTGTTACCCAAGCCTGCCCTATAGCTAATGAGGGCATTAATACATTATTAGCATGGCTTCAACCCCACATGAAAGGACTAGATGTATTTCAACCTAAAAAAAGAAAGGGAACGTTTCGTTATTGTGTGATACGTGCTACATCACTCCAAACATCAGTTACCTTTATACTCAACAAGCAATCTTCCACATTAGAAGAAGCAACCTCCTATATTAAACAATTAGATATTCCAGCACATACCGTATGTATTGGATATGTGGATGGAAACACAGAAAGTACCACAGCTTATGATGCGTATGCTATCAAGGGAAATGTGGATATACAAGAACAACTCTTAGGGCACACATTTAGTTTTTCTTCACAAGGTTTTTTTCAAAATAATACAGCAGTAGCACACTTATTGCACACGTATGTACGTGAACAATTAGACGAACACATACCTGTACTTGCTGATATATATAGTGGCGTAGGAACATTTGGTATTCTTAATGCAAACAAAGCACAGCAAGTGCATTGTGTAGAGTCGTATCCCGATATTATACGCTATATAGAACAAAATGCACAACGTGCAGGAGTGCAACATGTACATGCCTATGGTCAAGACGCAAAAACAGTATACAAATTAGGTATTAAGCCTCATACCGTTATTGTTGATCCTCCACGTAGTGGTATGGATAACAAAACAATTACGTGGTTAGAGATGTGTGGTGCAAAAAAGTTAATATATATTTCTTGCAACCCGCAACAAACCGTTAAAGAGTTGAGTCGATTGTCTGGTTATGTACTTAAAAAGGTGGCTATGTTTGATATGTTCCCTCAAACGCATCATACTGAAGTGGTGTTTGTGTTGGAAAAAGAGTGAGAAGAGTATCTAATTGTTGTTGAGATAAATCATTACTATGATATTGGTAATCTGAAATGGATAAAGTAGATTTTTTTTGATGTAGTCCTATTCCTTTAAGTGCTTTATTACGAGTAGCATACTCTTTTTGTTGTTCCTCATTACCCAATGTATAACCTAATGTCTTTAGATCTATAACCTTTAGGTTATAACCACTAGGTTGCTTATATACACTAATAAATGAATTACCCAACGGAGCAAGCTCCGGGGTATCTAACTGAAATATAACAATTTTAATTGATTCTTATCTCTACC
>JBLKON010000067.1:0-5328 GCA_047602725.1 Candidatus Woesearchaeota archaeon | reverse complement strand
GGCATATCCGGAGGACATGCCACAAATAAATGTACATGATCATCCATAACTTCAAATCTATATAATTCTATCAAGTGTGCCTTACAAACCTCAGGAAACACATCTAAAGCTACATCTCTTGTTTCTTTCCACTGAAATGCTTTACTTCTATATTTAGTAGTTATAACTACATGATACCAATTTTGTCCAATACTATGTCGAAACTTTTTTAATGCAGAGCTACCGCTATTCATTTGCTATTCCTCGTATACGTTTTTCATAGCGAAAAACGTGTATGAGCTCATACTAACATCAAAGTCGCTATGTTAACAAATTTCTAGACGGAGCTTATAAAAAATCTTACGATTTTTTATCAATCGCCCTAAAGGGCTACACCTGTATCCCACTGCTAAAAGCAGATGCTAAAGCTGGGTCTTAGGTGAGAATTTATACAATAATATTAATCTACTTATTATTATAAATGACACAAGAGTTCATATTGTTATATTAGGTACTATACCAACTGTTGCTATTATTAAAAAGATTAACGAGACATTTCATTTCTAACTCGCTATATTTATAAATACTCTACTATTACACAGTATATATGGAAACCGCATTTCGTACACATACTAATGGACAATTACGCAGTCAAGACACAACAAAAATCGTTAAACTCAGTGGATGGATTCAATCTAGACGCGATCATGGTGGTATTATTTTTATTGATTTACGAGATAAATATGGCATTACTCAAATTGTTTTTGACCCTCAAGCACCTGAAATTTTTAAGCAAGCTGAACAATTACGCCGAGAAGATGTTGTGTGTATACAGGGAACGGTTCGCCAACGTGGAGAAGGTTTAAATAATCCCAAATTAGCAACTGGTGATATTGAAGTTTTAGTTTCTTCTTTACAGGTTATCAACACGTCGCAAACACCTCCTATTGAAATTGATGATCACAAAATTGCTGGTGAAGATGCTCGTTTATTGTATCGCTATTTAGATTTACGCAGACCACAGATGCAACGTCATTTAACGATGCGTAGCAATATTATTAATACTATGCGACAACATGTACAAGCATTAGGTTTTGTTGAAATAGAAACGCCATTGCTAGTAAAATCAACTCCTGAAGGTGCGCGAGATTATGTTGTTCCTTCACGTGTGAATAAAGGACAGTTTTATGCATTACCGCAATCTCCTCAATTGTATAAACAATTATTAATGGTTGGAGGGTGCGATCGATATTATCAACTTGCTCGATGTTTGCGCGATGAAGATTTACGTGCAGACAGACAACCTGAACATACTCAATTCGATTTTGAAATGAGTTTTGTTTCTCAACAAGATATTCGTAATATGGTTGAGCAAATGCTTGTAAAGGTAGTAAGTCAACACCTTGGAAAAACACTCAAAACTCCTTTTAGGGTTTTATCACATCAAGAAGCTATGGAAAAATACGGATGTGACAAACCAGATTTACGTTATGATTTACCATTACATACGGTAACAGATATAGTTAAAGATTCTGATTTTTCTGTTTTTACTCAAGTCATAGCACAAGGTGGTATGGTAAAATGTATTGTAGCACCTAAAGATTTAGCACGTAAAGATATTGATAGATATATTACGTTTTGTCAACAGCATGGTGCAAAAGGGATGGCTTGGATGCGTATTACACAAGATGGTTTAGAAAGTAATATTACTAAATTTTTTAGTGATGCTATACAACAACAATTACAAGCTTTAGGTGAACCTGGTAGTGTTATTATGTTTATTGCAGACAAAAAAGAAGTAACTAATGCTGTGCTAGATAAATTAAGAAGACAGTTAGCTCAAGATTTAGAGTTACTTACTGATGAACTTGCCTTTTGTTGGGTAAATGATTTTCCTTTATTTGCTTATAATAAAGATGAACAACGATGGGAAGCTGAACATCATATGTTTTCTATGCCTAAACAAGAATTTGTTGACACGTTAGAACAAGATCCTGGTACGGTGTTAGGGGATTTATGGGACTTGGTATTAAATGGTGTTGAACTTGCTAGTGGTTCTATTCGCGTAAGTAATCCTCAAGTACAAGAACGTATTATGAATATTGTTGGGTTTGACAAACAAAAAGCGTATGAAAAATTTGGCTTTTTGCTTAATGCATATACCTATGGTGGTCCTATACATGGTGGTATGGGTATTGGTGTAGATAGATTAGTTGCTATGCTTTTAGGATTTAATGATATTAGAGAAGTCATGGCATTTCCTAAAAACAAACATGCTCAATGTCCTATGGATGGAAGTCCTTCTGGAATTGAAGAAGCGCAATTAAAAGAATTGCATATACAGGTGAGAAAATGAGTGAAATAGATAATATAGTTAATACTATAGGAACTGATTTAGCAGCAATTGAAAAACATATTGATGAATTTAATAAACATTTTGATGCAAATTCTAAAAAACAATTACTCATCAATCTTATTAATGTTTGGCACAAACAACAAATCAAAAAATTATCATAATTTTCTTTTTATTTTTAACAACGAAGCATTATCTGTATCTCCATGAGCGCTTGCATATAAAGCATACATGAATTCACTCCTAGCATACGACGTGTTTCCTGATTTGTGCAAGGGATCATGGACTATAATATGTTGTTTATCTATTCCAACAATTACATTAAAATGAAAATTGAATGTTGGCGTTGTGCTCTCTAAAAAATGTGTGGTAAGTAATGCTATCATTGGTCTTTGTTGTTCTATTTCATGTTGTATATGTGTAACAGCAGAAATAGCAATTTTTAAAATACCTCCTGCTTGCATAAATTCATAAAAATGACTTGGCTTTTTGTCTTTAAGATATATGTGTAACTCTTTTTGAGACATGTTTTGCATCTTTTTGGTAAAACCACGACTATTGATTGGTAGTGGTCGATTTTTTTGAAATACTTTGTGATGTATGTATAGATGTGACTGTTATTTTATATATATTTTAAAATATTTTACACCTTAGGTTTTTATATGGTTGCTTTTTTCTCAATATCTATGATGTATGCATCTAATGGACATATTATTGACTCCCCTTCTTTACCTATTTCAAATCAAGATTTATGCACATATTTAGAATCTCGATTTGGAGATTCTAATTGGGATAAATATATTGCAGCTGGTTTTCCTCGACATTATATACCTACACAAAACACCATACCTCCTGAAGACTTTGTACATATTCAAGAAACTTTATTAGGATTACAAGGAATGCCTGAAAATGATTTATATCTAAAAATACCTAATCATTTACTCACTTATGCTGCCACAAATGCAAAGGAAGCAGATGATTTTTTACTAAGGGTAGAAGGGTTACGAGAATGTTTAAAAGATAATAGAGAAACAGACAAACAAGTAATCGATGAGCTAGTAAAAATCCCCTGGTTTAAACACCCACAACGAGCAAGCCTTCGGGGGCCTTTGCGTCCACGAAGATAAAACTTTTATAAATAACTTCCTTTTTTCCTATAGTATGATCCCGTGGTCTAGTGGTATGACGCAACCTTGACTCGGTTGAGATCCCCAGTTCGATCCTGGGCGGGATCATTGAGCAACTAATGTTTTCCAGTTTTGTTTATAATATAAAAATTGTTTATTAAACTCTTCTTTTGAAGTAATTGAAACATCTAATGATAGCAATTTTTGTTGTATATAAGAAAATTCTTTTTCTTTTGTTTGTTCGGTACACATTTTTTCTAACTCAATAATATACCCATATCCCTTTGTATGATCTAGACACACTGTTATATCATCCCATTTAAATTCAAAGCGTTTTCTAAACCACTTTATTTCGATGTTATATCCTAATGTAAGAAATAATTTTTCCAACTGTTCAAACTGTTCTTTATCAAACTTAATTTCAATTTCTTCTCTATGATCATCGTGTAGTTTTCCTTTTTTCATCCATATTTTTGCAAAAAATTTGTTCTTTTGGATTCTCAGATCTTGTTCGCAGTCAAAATAAAATGTTTCTTGTTCAGGGTGTGTCCAGAAAGGAGGATTATTGTATACTACATCTCAAAGCGTTTTACGAAGCAAGCCGATTCATGCAGGCTTGATGAGGCAAAATTCCATGAAGGATGAATGGTAAATGCTGATGTAGTATACACATTTATACCATTCTGGACAGCCCCTCTTGTTCATCTTCTTTTATTAATGTTGCATTGTTTGAAAAATACTGTAAAAGCTCATCAAACTTCTCTTTAGATACAAAGATTCTTATTTCTGTTTCGATATTCATATTATTAGTTTTTGTATGACATTAATATACTTTATGATTATATGTATTTATGATAGATGATAATGTATATTGGCAATAGTATTGTTGGCAAAATCTGTGATTTGGACATTGACGAATATAACAAAGGTTAAATTCAATAAAATTTGATTTCCCCTTTTTTTGGGAAAAAAATAAAAAATAGGATGAGTTTTTTAAAGTTACAAGAAATATTTATAAAGAAATAGATTTATATGAATTCATATGGGGAGAAAAACTATTGCTTTAAGTCTAGATCAAGATATCTATGAACAATATCAAAAGTACTGTGAAGAGCATCATATGATAGTTTCTCGTAAAGTTGAAGCACTCATGAAAAAAGAATTGGATGAACAAAATGAGAAATAAGGAAACAAAATCAAGAATACTAATCAATAAATTATTAGAGGATGCTCAGTGGCGTTTTTTTGATAATGAATTTGGAAAAGCAAATATCCAATTAGAAAATAATGTTAAAATAACTCAAAATATTTTAAATGAATATGGAAAGGATTTTGAAAAAACAAAGAACGGTTTTGTAGATTTCTTATTACTTGATGAAGAAGTTGAAAAATTCATTTCAATGTATGCAAAAGACGAAGAAAAACAAGAACATTTGTTTAAACATTTACATGTAATAAAGCAATTCATTAATGCATATATTACAGATAAAGAAATTCAAGATATTATGGATAAAAAAGAATATACAAGACTTGCAACAAATCCAAGATTCAATATGAAAGACCTTAAAGAATTAAATGGATGGGTTGATCCTGTTATTGATTATATCAAAGATTATGTTTCACCAAATGTATTTGTCTGAGGTTTAAAAAATGTCAAAAATTAAATTTTTAATTATGGCGAATTTGCCACAATTAAACGTAAAGTAAGATTAAAAAATAAAATAAGGATCAAAAATGGATAAAGAAAATAAGCTCATAATTTTTCAAGATAAAAAGATCAGGAGAACCTGGCATAATGAAGAATGGTTTTATTCTATTATAGATATAGTTCGAGCTTTAACCGATAGTGTAAATGCAAGAGATTACTGG
>JBLKON010000066.1:0-5380 GCA_047602725.1 Candidatus Woesearchaeota archaeon | reverse complement strand
AAAGAATACACCAGTCTCTGGGATATGAGACACCTGCGCACGTTTTTTTAGGTGTCAAGTCAATTTAGGATAGAACATGCTTTTTTTAGAAGCAAACATTTAAAAATGATTGTTGCTTTTCTAGGGGTAGTAGATTACCAAAACAGTTTAGTAAGTAGTATTCTATTGAGGAATTAACATGAATGGAAAAGTAAAATTTTTTAACGAAAGTAAAGGATTCGGTTTTATTACCGGCGAAGATGATAAAGAGTATTTTGTACATATTAGTGGTATTACAGGTGCTATTGATAAGGAAGACGATGTTACCTTTGACGTTGAGCAAGGAGATCGTGGCCCTAAAGCAGTAAATGTAAAAAAAGCAGAAGCTAACGCTGAAACTGAAGCAGAAGCTGCTGAATAAATTTATTATTTTTTATATTCTTTTTATGCATTACTTTTTTTAAAAAATATAATTTATGAGAGTACCTACTTTTACAACAATTCTTGTAATGCTTGAACTACATCATCTTCCCAGATCTTGGGTACAGTACCTTGTAATAATGTTTGTATCCATTGTTTTGTTTTTGTACAAAGTGGTTTGGTTGGATACTCCATTTTTTGTTTTATTTCGTAGATAATAATTGCATCTACACCAATTTTATGAGCTATTGCTTGAAATTTTTCTTGTACACTTAGCATTACAGCTTTCTTTTGAGTATTAGGTAGCCATTCGTATTGTATAGGTTGTATTTGATAAGGGGTTGTTTTATGTTGTTGTGCTAATTTTACTAAGACTAAATTGTGCATACGCTGTAAAAATGTTTGTCTATCTTCTAAGCTAAATACATCACTCCTATTTTTACTTATTATATGAAATGCAAAAGGTGAAGTAACACTCAGGTGTATGGGGTGCAACATTATCTCTTTTTTTCGTATGTTTTGATGAATTTGCTTAGCGTGTGTAGCGTCCATAACATCTTGTATAGCTTCACGTCTTGTTTCTTGCAACACAATAAAATTGTTATCCATTTGTTTTATGGCGTTTAATAAAAAACTTGAAGAAACTTGTTGTTTTCCTACTCCTCTTTTTTGCCCTCTGTAATTGCGTAAAATCATGTATGATCGTGAAGCGCATTGTCTAAATCTTCGTTTGAGAAGTTCTGAATTTTCTATGGCGTGTTGAGCAAGTATAACAATATCTTCAATGGTGTGCCACGTTGTCTCTAAAGCAAAAGGAATGGGGCTAGCTAGATAAAAACCATGGTCACTAACACTTATTTCAACACTGGTAGCTTCTTTTTTTGATACGGCATATGCTAAAGCTCGTGCTAATAATTCATTTGTTTTTCTTCCTGCGCTAAGTAGTACACATGCATAATATTTTTGATCTTCTTGATAATATTCAATAACAATATGTTTAGTAGTTGTTATTTTTGAGTATTCGTATTGTACATAACAATAATGTACGAGAGCTTGTGCTGCATTTTTGTCAACATATAAATAGTGTTGTACCATTTCAATTGCTTTATCTATGTCTGGTAAACAATGTTCTATTTTTTGTTTACAAAGACTTATTGCGTGTCCTACATCAAAACTTAAAGGAAGCATTTCTGAAAACCATTGAGGTACAGTGGGTGTTTTATTGGGTGCAGCTTGTACGGTTGCAGTCATACCGCGAGCATATTTAAATTGATAGGTGTCACCTCCTAACACAAAAATATCACCTGGTTTTAATTGTTCTACAAATGCTTCATCTAAATGACCTATAATATAATTCCCTAACTTTACACTCATACCTCCTTGATCTACAATCGTTCCTGAGTTAGTGTAATAAATCATTTTAGTCATTTTTCCACGTTTACCAAATTGATTGTGTTCTACCCAAATTTTGGCATATACATGTTGATCTTGGAGTGTATCAGCACTTAGATAACGTAAACATTCCATAAATTGATGAATGGTTAAATGCTCATAACAATATGATTGGGTAATAAGATTGTATGCTGTTTGTATATCCCATGTTTGTTGGAGTGCCATTCCTAATATATGTTGTATAAGTACATCAAAACACAATGTGGGAATGTGAATGGTGTCAATATGTCCTTCGATTGCTTCTTTGAGCATGACTGCACATTCAAACAAATCATCGCGATCTTGTACAATAATTTTTCCTTTTGTTACTGCATGTAATTGATGACCACTTCGTCCTACACGTTGTAATAATCTTGCTGTTGATTTGGGAGAACCAAGTAAAATAACTAAATCAATATAACCAATATCTATGCCTAATTCTAGCGATGTTGAACATACCACACATTTGAGTTTTCCATCACGTAATTTTTGTTCAATACTGTAACGATGTTCTCGTGAAAGTGATCCATGATGTGCCCCAATAAGACTGGATATAGTAACAGGTGGGTGTTCTCCTAATTCATAGTATGCTGTTGGATATTTTTTTTTTAGTGTATGCACAACGCGTTCAGTTCCTGCTCGGGTGTTGGTAAAAATAAGCGTAGTTTTGTGTTGTTGTATGAGTTCATGTATCATGGCATATGTTTTGCTGTCAATAGTTGCAAAATCGCTTAACACAAAATCATCAACAGGAGAACATACTTGTAAATCAAGTTGTTTTTTATAGGGAACTTGTATAATAATGCAATCACGTTTGGGGCCTACTAAAAATTGTGCAACGTTTTGTAGCGGTGCAACGGTTGCAGATAATCCAATACGACAAACGTAAGTAAGGCGTTCCATACTTACATTAAGATGTACTCCGCGTTTATTGTCTGCAAGTGCATGAATTTCATCCACAATAATCCATTCAACTTGTAGTGGTGTGTGTACAAGCAAAATAGCTAAACTTTCTGGGGTAGTAATTAAAATATGAGGTGGTTTTTTTTTCATCTGTTGACGTTCATAAGCAGTTGTATCACTTGAGCGCACACCTACACGGATACCTAGACTTGCTCCATGTATTTTTTCTATTTGTTTGAGAGGTTGTACTAAATTTTGTTCAATATCACTATTTAATGCACGAAGTGGAGAAATGTACAGTGCATACGTTTTTTCTTCTAAGATACCTTTTAGTGAACAATCAACAAGATAATTTAAAATTGCTAAGAATGCAGTAAGTGTTTTTGTTGAACCCGTGGGAGCTGATAATAACATATTTTGACGATTATGAATAGGCATGACACCAAAGAGTTGTGCTTGAGAATAGACTGGATAGGTCTGAAAAAACCATTGTTGAACAAGGGGGTGTAAAATAGTGTTGAGTTGGTTTGGCGTGTCAGGTTTTGTTTTGTAGTGTATTGCCACGATAGTGAGAAGAACAAAAGCTTTTTATGTGTTTATGTATGTAGTAAAGGTATGCTTACTCAACTTATTGGCCATATGCAGCGTTTAGGTAACACTGAGCGTGCACACAAAAATGCTTCTTTTTTTAAAACGAAACCAGGAGAATATGGGTATGCAGATATATTTTGGGGAATATCTGTTCCAGTTTTGCGCAAACTTGCACGTGAATATGTTGATACGGTGACTCTAGCAGATATTGAACATCTTTTGTATAGTAAGGTGCATGAACAACGTTTTATTGGTTTAGTTTTTTTAGTGATGTTCTATAAGCAAAGTAAGGATATCACACAAAAATCAGAGTATGTTTCTTTTTATCTTGCGCATGCACATCAAGTCAATAATTGGGATTTGGTTGATACGTCAGCACCTTATATTTTAGGTGCGTATGTATATGACATAGAAACACGAGCAACAAAACACGTACAAGGAAATTCAACATTACAATCAGATGTACCAGTATCTATACCCCAAGACATATTATATGTATTAGCTAAAGATGAGTTGCTATGGAAACGGCGTATTGCTATAGTTGCTACGTGGATGTTAATTAGAAAAGGAATAACACATCATACGTTTGCTTTAGCTGTTATGCTTTTAGATGATACTCATGATTTGATGCATAAAGCTGTTGGATGGATGTTGCGTGAAGCAGGAAAAAAAGATGAAGATGCGTTACGTCATTTTTTAGATCGTTATAATTCAAACATGCCACGCACGATGTTACGATATGCAATTGAACGTTTAGCAGATAGAAAAAAGTATTTACTTGCGTAATGCTTGTAAGGTTGACCATGCAACAGTTTGAGTATCATTGAGTACGGTAAAAATACGAGCTTCATTCGTAAAATGATTGTCGTTTATGATATTTTTTCCTATGGTAATCGTATGAAAAGAAGGCATATAGATGATGTTATGTTGCAAAACAAAACATTTGCAGAGTTCTGTTCGTACGCCATCACCAATAGGTATAGCAGGATGAAAGTGTCCAACAATGGTTATGCTGTTGGTGTGTTTTTGTGGAGGTGTTTGTAGTAATGTATCTCCATGTGTGTAGTAGGTGTGTTTTGTTTTATACTCTGATACCGCTTGTTGTAGGCCATTATCGTGATTTCCTTTAATGATAACAATATGGGGGGCATAACGTTGTAAGAGTGTTAATTGGTGTTGATAATCTGGACCGTGATTATGTTTACTATCTCCATTAATAATAAGTGTGTGTATGGGAGCTGGAAAAGAACTGAGTATGGTGTGGATACGTTGTTGAGTGTAGGTTGTTTTAGGTAATGTAATGCCTTGTTGTAAGAGTGCTTTTTCATATCCTAAATGTAAATCGGCTAAACAAAGTATATGTTCTTGTTGGTCATATAAACAAGGTCCATATGCATAGAGGTTTCCAATAAGGTGTTGCATAGTGAGGTGGTAATAACAATATTTATAAAGTCATTTTTTTGTAATATGCGTATGAATATTCACAGAAAAACAAATGTCTTTGAGCGACTCTTATTACTTGTTGGTATTTCATTGGGTGTTATTGGTTTTTATATGGTCAATTTGGTGTATGAAGCAAGTGGAAAGGTGCTTACTGCTGAAATTTTGATGATGGTGTTTATTTGGCTTATTTTGATTTTTATTATGATTTTATGTGCTATTAATGAAAACCAGCGTGAAGAGCTTAATTTATTACTTATTGAGCATATAAAAGAAGTGCGTGCGTTGCATGAAATTAATCATCAATTAATGCAAGATCATAAGAAAAAGTAATTGGTTTTTTGTTAAATTTTTCAAACGTATCTTTATCTAAACACTTTTTTTATTTCTTGGCTTGTCATGTGTTTCCATTGACCAGGCCGTAAATCACGCAATGCTAATTTACCAATTTTAATGCGTTGTAAGCCAAGAATACGACAATCTAATTCCTTAAACATTTTACGTACAATTCTATTTCTTCCTTCGTGTATGGTAATATCATATACACAATTATCAACAGGATCAATAGTTGCTTTACTTGTTTTTTTTCCTTCTATGAGCAATCCTTTTTCTATAG
>JBLKON010000065.1:0-5490 GCA_047602725.1 Candidatus Woesearchaeota archaeon | reverse complement strand
CATGTATCATTAATAGCTCTATCAAAAGCTGCAAAGCGAACCATCATACTATCCACTCTGCGTTCTACTACACTAACCAAAAGATCTTGATATTCAACAGTTGAACCATCAGTAACACTAATAGTAACGTTTGATTGGCCAATGGTATCTTGTGCTACAGTACAACTAAGCATAGCATTATGCAAACCACAAAATACTACATCTTCATCAGATTGTCCAACAATAGTAAATGTTAAAGGATCATTATCCGCATCGCGAGCAAATAAAGACAAGTTCAAAATATCTTGATTAAATCCACTATTTTTAAATAAGGTAATAGGAGGTAATGCATCAAATTCTGGCCTAGTTGAACCACGAACAAAATATGTTTGCTCAGCAACATCAACCACAACATCATCATAAGGACACACAACATCAGCTAAAACCGTAATGTGATGCTCTCCACCAACTAAAGGTGTCCAACCAAACTCATGCGTACCACTAAAAACCATTCTAGATGCATGATACTGTATACTATCTAAGTAACGAATATCTACGGTAACATTGGCATCAATAGGATACAATTGTCCAATATCATCATAATATTGAGACACTGTATCAAAAGAAATATTCAGCAAATCTCCAACACGTCCATTAACTGGTCGTGTTTGCAAATTATTAATCAACACATAACACATTTCTTTAGGATTCTGAGTTATTACATTAAATCCCTTTGAGGATGAAGATTCAAAAGATGATGCACATTTCGTATCAATAACATCACTAGTAACACGAGCTTGATATCTACCAATATCTTGTGGAGTCCAACTAAATTGAGTACGAACTGTATCACTAGCATTAATATGATATATCCTAGTTTCTGTATGCACTACTTGTTGTGTATCTACATTAACTATTTCTAAGCGAATTTGTGTTTGTACTTTGTAATACTCAGCTAACATACTAGGAACATATAAATGAGGATTTGCTTTTTGTAAAGCACTTTGAGTTGTTGCAGATAATCGAGAAGCAATATCAATCATTAATGGTTGATTTGGATACAATTCATTAATAACTTCAAACTCATCAATGTGCGCTCTACAGCTTTCAGCTTGCAACAATGAAACGTGTTGTTGTGCTATAGATCCTGTGCCATGTAAGTCTGCACGAGCTTCCCAGGTAATATACCCTGGCTTAAAAAAATACAATACATATCCATACGGCGATTGCAATTGTGCAGGAAACATAAAATCTAATTGAGCACTATTACCTGATGATTGTACATCAGCTAAAGAACGTTGTACTTCTGAACATGCTTGATTAGCACATACATAAGATAACATATGATAATCTGTAACATCACCTAATAAATCAACAGTATTATCTTGCAAAAGAATTCCGCTTTGTGCAACAAATGGAACATGAACCTGTGCAAAAGCCATTGGCAGCATTAAAAGTAATAATAGGACATAGTATTTCATAGTAACCCCCTTCATAATAAGTACTACTATTGAGTACTACTATTTAAATGTGACGGTTACTCTTATTTATTTTGTATATAAAAATATAAAAAAACACAAACATAAAAAGTATTACCTTAATATAAAAAAGTAAAAATCAAAAAATTATTCATACTCCGCTAAATATGCATCCCAATCAACTTGCCACGTTAAAATACGCTCTCCTGTAAATTGGGTAACATCATAAAACAACGTATAATACTCACTAGCTACACCTTCACCATAAAATAACCTGTGAAATACACTTTGAGCTAATGCTGGATGAGCAACCACAGATCGCATTTGTCCATTTTGATTCCACAACACAACAGCTGCTTCTTGTGCTAAATTAGCATCTTCAACTTCACTCAAAAATATTTGCATACTACCATTCGTATAATCAACTAAAAGAGGTAAATCGATAATCCCCTGCCCAGTGTTAATAAAAGCCTGTGATTGATTAATAACAATACCATTAGAACACACAACTAAACCCTGTTGTTGTTGACATGAACCTTGTTGTGTCATATAAGAAGGCCAAGGAGATATCCAAGCATTCATTTGGTCAGTAGTAAAAGAACGCAATTGATTATATACTTGCACTGCTTCAACCTCATCTACAGCTAATCTATCTTGAATCAAAGCCAATGCCTCTGTTCTATTGGGTAAATTATGACGGATTTTAGCACGTGCAAAATCCCAACCACCAAAATGAGCCCATACACCTGATTTTCCAACCATATCTCCACTAGTAATTAAAAAACTCTCTGGTGGTTGACAATGGGTAGAAGCTAAAATATCATCAATAACAACTTGACTAAACCCCTGTTGCTGTAAAGCTATAACTGCATCTTGCCTGGAAACACCTAAAATATCATTAAGAACGCTAATACTATATTCTGTATCATTCATCTGTTCATCTATAACATCAAATGCACTATTTGCTCCACAATTAAGCATACGCAAAATTCCTACACTTTTAGTTTCATTAGATTCTAATAATAAACGGCCTAACCAGTGTGACTGTGGTTGATTTTGGCTTGCTCCATCTGATGTAGTACCACGTTGAGCAAAATAACTAAAAAAATGTCCAAAATCCCACCACGAAGAAATAATGGCATCTTGTTGTGAATTATCTTTAATAGCAGTTAATGTTTCTACCCATGCATCATTAACTATAGGAATAGAATTATTACTTACTGTTTGCGCATAAGAAAAATGAGGTAACATGAACAAAAGCACTAATATAGTTAAACCAATAACGGGAACATAATGTGGAACCGCCAACCAAGAACTTATTCTTTTTTGAAGAGTAAGAATTAAAATCCCCACACACAAACCAAAACCTATAGCAATAGGAGGTGCCATCATTAACACAAAACGAATACCATACATAGAAGCATAAAACGATCCAACAAACCATACAACTGCTACACCAACAAACAATAACTGGTAATCAGCTTGTTCTTTTTGATATATTTTAATACCTGTAGCAGTTAATAACGGAAGCATGTATAAAAATAAAAGCATATAAATGTTACTAATACTTCCTTGAGTTGCCTGATAGAATAAAAAAATATAATATATAAAAGATGCAGAAAATAACATCCACACTAATTTTGTTTTTTGCTTACAAATAAAAAGTAAAAATCCCAAAGAAACCAAAGTTAATAACATGACTCCTCCAGCTTGACTAATAATGGTAGGAATATTTCCAGGATTTAATTCTGCTACCGTTCTCAACACATTAGGCCACAAAGCCTCTCCAACAGTAGCTTGTCTTATTTCTCGAATTTGAAACAAACGAGGTAATGCACGCAATACCCTATTAAAAGAAGTAAATAGAGAGACAAAAATTACCCCACTTAACACAAACACTCCAATAGAAAGCAAAGAATTCTTAAATGCTAAAAAGGTAAGTCGTTTAGTATGATACAAGTCACTAATCAATATATATAACATATAACCAACCCAAGCTCCAATAATAAAAAAGAAAATATACCACCACCCCTGCCATGCTAAAGCAAAGAAACCAACAAATAAACCAGCAATAGCTAAGCCAATATTTCTTTTCCACACATTATTTTGCGAAATAGCAAACACAAATGCAATGGTAATAAGCAAAGCATAAAATAATACAAAACCATCTGTATCTGCAAATCCTCCCATAGTTCGCTGTAATGCTACTCTATGTATAACTAAAAGTAGTGTTCCTAAAAAAGCTCCTGTATTTCCAATAAATAAACGTAATACAAAAAAAAGCAAAACAGCAATTGCTGCCATAACAATAATTTGTGTATAAAAAGCAGTATGCATAGGTTGCACATCTTTATTAAATAAAGAAACAAATCTATACACATACGCTTGCATATAATTAATAGTATCCGTATTTGCTCGACGCTCTGAAGGCGCTAAATTAAAACGAGTCGAAGGTACCCCTTCTTCATTAAGATATTCACCTGTATGCCCATTATTAATATAGTTTTCAGTAAATCGTAAAAAATAATAAGGATCAATCCCAGTCAAATACGTTTTTCCATATTCATCTTGTAATTGTGACCTAAAATATGCTGAAGCATCTTGTACCTGTTGATGAATACTCAGTTGATTTTCTCTATAAAATTCCTGCCACTCTAAATTAACTCGCGACTGTATACTTTGAGCAGGTAAATTCGGAAATTGCTGTCTAATTTGCATTTCAATTTGCTGTTTATACTGTGATTCTATAGTTTGCAGCGCCCAATCATCAGTAATATCAAGTGATGCTGGCCCCATACGTACATAAAACGTAACTGCCACCAGAATAATAAGTAATAAAGGAACTATCACATATTGACGTTGCATAAAATCAATAATCTGTTTCATTTCTGAAGATCTTGCATGTTTTTTCTTTGACATAAGGAGGTACTGCAAACTACAGATTTAAAAAGTTTTAGCATATATTTTTAAATAATAAGACAAATAAAAAACAATATGAATGTTTTAATTGGTTTACCCGCATACAATGAAGCACCTGTTATTACTTCTGTGATTAAAAAAATAAAAAAACAAGGATTTGATAATATTTTGGTTATTGATGAATGTTCTACAGACAATACAAAACAAGAAGCACCACAAACTGGTGCAAAAGTAATACGACATGTAGTAAATCGAGGAGCGGGTGCTGCAACTGCAACCCTACTTTCATATGCATTAGAGCAAAATTATGACTATGTTATTGTTATGGATAGTGATGGACAACATGATCCCAAAGACATCAATAAATTATTACAACAAAAACAGCACAATGTAGTCATTGGTTATCGTGATTTTAAAGGTATGCCTATACAACGTACCATTGCAAATACTGTGGGAAATCTAGTTACGTGGTTTTTTTTTGGAAAATTGGTAAAAGATAGTCAATCTGGATTTAAAATGTTTGATAGAGTTGCTATGCAAAACATACATATCACTTTTGATCGCTATGAATTTTGTTCTCAAATTATTGGTCAAATACGTAAACATAACTTAACTTTGGCTCAAGTTCCTATAAAAGTCATTTACACTGATCATTCACTAAGTAAAGGACAAAACATTTTAAATGGTTTTAAAATGATTATGAGGTTATTATTACGATGGAACCGATAAGTTATATTGTTACCTTTGTGGGAATCATACTACTAGTGTATACGTTTTTTCAATTTAAACGCTATGATATGACTATACCTGAATATATGTTTTGGAATATGGCATGGTTAGGTCTAATTGTAATTAGTCTTTTTCCTGAACTTACGTCTCCTTTAGCTAAATTACTTGGTATTGGCAGAGGTGTTGATATTATTATTTATCTAAGTATTATCGTCTTATTTTACATGGTGTTTAAACTTTATTACAAAATTATTAAAATAGAACAAGATATAACAAAACTAGTACGAGAATTAAGTAAGAAGTGAAAATCGTTTTCTTGATCTTTTTCTAGAGTCAGCGATAATTACTTTTAATTCTTCTCCATGTTTCTCTGACAAAATACCAG
>JBLKON010000064.1:0-5526 GCA_047602725.1 Candidatus Woesearchaeota archaeon | reverse complement strand
GATTCAGGGTATGGAGTAAGTAGATTGTTAGAAGAAAGAAATATGGCTAATAAACCCATAACAAGTTTATGTGGTCATTTTCACAGTGGATTATATTCTATAAAAGGTCAACAACTTAATTTGCGTGGATCTCCTGGTGTTTTTTATGGTGTCGGTACAACTGAACAAGGAGATAGATTTGTAGATGTTTTTGAAGTTGTAGAGGGAGCCGCTAAAGGTATTATTGAAGAGTATAAAAGACAAGGGTTTACTTTTCAGCCAACAGAAGATGTGCAAAAAGCCGCTTAGTTATTGCTTAATTAATCTTCCTACTGGATTTCCCCCTAATGCTTTTACTTTTTCTGGTGATCGAGTTGGAGGCAAAAAAGTATTGGAATCACTATTTCTTTTTTTCTCAGGTTCTTCTTTTTTCTTTTCTTTACCTTTTGTTTCTTCTACTTTTTTAGGTTTACTTGAACCATCACGAACAATAAACCAAATAACACCAAAAAAAGCAAGAATAGTAACAAGAGGTGCAATAAGAGTTGCTGGTAATTGTTGCACATATAACCATATATCACTAAATAAAGTAGTAATAACAATAAGGGTCATCACACCTAAAGCTCCCCATATAATCATTGACTTTTGAGTAACAGAAGCCCCCGTAAGGCCAACAATCATAAGAAACACAACAATCATAACCAGTGCAAGAGCAATGAGAAGTAAAAGATGCATTAAACCTCCTACATACGCTTCATAAGAAACAAAAATAAATCCACAGCAAAATGCAATAAGAAGTTGAATATTGTGTTGTTGTCCCGTAATTTTTGTTTTACGTAACATTGCATATACTACCACAAAAACAAACAAAAAAGGGAGTATCACATCAAATAAACCAAGGTTATCTAAAGCAATAATAGCTTGTGCAAAATAGGTCATAGTGTATTTTTACAAAAGACAGCTTAAAAATATTCCGACATATTTATATACTTAAACATCCATAATACTACTATGAAAATAAAATTTAAATGCAGTGATTGTGGCTATACCTTTTCTAGAATGCCTGACTTTAGTGGGCGTTGTCCGTATTGTGATTCAGCGCGTGTACAAAAAATGCCTCAAAACACAGCAGATAAGTTACTTAAAGAGTCTATTGGGTTTGAGTAATTCTTATAAAGTAAGTATAGTTTCTAAAGCGTATGACGTACTATAATGCTATAGCGCAAGGGTATGACCAGTTGCATAAAGAAGAGCAACTCAATAAATTACGAGCAATAAGTGTATATATAAAACCTAAAGGGACATTGCTTGATGTAGGGTGTGGAACCGGCATTAGTACAGCTTTTTTTAAAGTACCTCATAAAACAGGTATAGATCCATCGGATAAATTATTAACTCTTGCAAAGCAAAAATATCCTCATATTACTTTTATGCAAGCAGCAGCTGAAGATATTCCATGTGCAGACCATAGTTTTGATGTGGTTATAAGTTTGACTGCGATTCAAAATTTTTCAAACATTGAACAAGGGCTTAAAGAAATAAAACGCGTAGGCAAGCAACAATTCATATTAAGTTATATGAAAAAAACACAAAAAGCACAACTTATTGATGTGTGGATTACAGATTTATTTTCTCAAGCAAAGCGTTATGAAATTTATCAGGATATAGTATGGGTGGTTGGATGAGTACAAAAGTAGTATTGCCACGATTTGAACAGCAACAACTTGATGATTTAGAAAGGAGAGTAACATGCCCTATAAATACCCTTGCATTTATGAAAAGAATAAAGGAGGAGGATGTATTTCTTTATTATTTTATTGAAGATCATCGGGAAATATTTAATAATAGGACAAAATTTAGAGATTTTAAAAAGTCAATAGTTTTATTATATACATGTATAGAGTCTTTTGTTGGTGTGGGGGCAATACCTGAAATTGATTATGAAAGGTATAAGGCATATATTGATTTTGATGAGAAAAGATATAATGTGAGTTTGGATGTTGTGAGTCAATTTCAACCTTTTTTTTTAAAAACTCCACGTATTAAAACGTATGTAGCAAATGTAGCAATGATGCTTTATGATGTACTCTTAACAGAAAGAGAGGAAGATATGATTAGCAAAGATGGCTTTGGTAGTTATGAATCATAAACTTAAACGCACAATAAGCACCATATTGTTTATTACTACCATACTATAAAACCCAACACCAAGAGCTGCCACACTTACTCCCACTTCATTTTCCCACAATTTAGGAAAAGCATGATGAATATGCAATAGATATAATAATGCACATGTAAGCATAAAAGTAATAAAAAACACTTTAATAGCAATAAAAATCCATACATTATGCACAAAAGAAAGTACCACAGGGTTTCCTTCTCCAATACCATCAATAAGATGCACCCCAATAAACGTAGTTAAACTATCTAGTACATTAAGTATAATAAGAGTAATAAGTAAATACGTAAATATCTTGTAATAATTAACATGAGATAAGTCCATAGATAATGTACAAAAACTATTCTTTTTAAATACTATGTAATATGCAGTAGTATGGAATTACAACACATACGTAAACATATAGATGATATTGATAACGATATACTCAATCTTATTGCTCAACGCATGTCGTATATGCATAAAGTAGCACAGTATAAAAAAGAACACGGATTACCTATTTTTGATGTTCAACGAGAAGAGCAGTTGTTAATACATAAAAAACAAGTAGCTCAACAGCTAGGACTTTGCCCTAAATTAGCAGAGGATGTATTTACGTTAATCATGGATGAGGCAAAAAAACTACAGAAAGCTTTTTAAATAAACCTCAGTTTCTATTCATTGGTTTCGAGAGTTTTTGCTAAGATATGGAGGCAAAATGGTAAGTTTTAGAGATAAAAATCCGATGCAACTCAACAATGAGGTTGCTGACAAATTAAAACAAATTGAGCATATTAAAGCTCCACAGTGGGCAGCTTTTGTAAAGACAGGTGGCGACAAGACAAGACCACCCGTTAATCCAGAATGGTGGTACAATCGTTGTGCAGCTATTTTGGTAAGTGTAGCTACATTAGGCCCTATTGGTGTAAACAAGTTACGTGTCAAATATGGTGGTAAAAAGCGAAGAGGTCACAAGCCTGCTGAATTTACAAAAGCATCAGGTAATATTATTCGTAAGGCATTGCAACAATTAGAGGCTGCAAAGCTTATTGAGCAAAAAGTAATACAAAACCATAAAGGAAGAGTACTTACTTCAGCAGGTCAATCCTTACTGAACAAACAATGAATGATATTGAATTACAAGTAAAAAAGCATTTAACTCAACAGGCAATGGAGCGTTTGGCTCGTGTGCAGTTGGCACATCCTCACATTGCTCACCAAGTATATGCGTTACTTGCTCAAACAATACAAAAAAACGGAACAATAATCATAGATGAGCACACGCTCAAAAAATTATTGCAAAAAGTGAAGAATCATGGCAACCAACAAACATTTATCAAAAAAGATACGTCTTATTAAACATGGTAAGCAAACTGTGTGGGCACCTTTTTGGACTATTCCCAAAATTTATGGCAAAGGAAAAATGGGTTCTGTGCATCCTATGCGTCATACCTCAGTAAAGCGCAACTGGAGAAGAACGCGAACAAAAGCATAAGGTGAACAATATGGAGCGAACATATACCATTTCATTACGAAAAGAAATTCAAAAAGCACCTTATCATAAAAGGACAAAAAAGGCAATTCGAGCACTTAAGGAATTTGTAGCTAGGCATGCAAAGCATGAAGTAGTCAAAATAGGTCCTGAACTTAATGATCATTTATGGTCTCAAGGTATGCAACATCCACCTGCTAAAGTACAAGTAGCACTCAAAAAAACAGAAGAGTATGTGTATGTTAATTTAGTAGGAAAATCTTTAGAACCTAAAAAAATTGAGCAAAAGAAAAAAGAAGATAAAAATATGCTTGAACAACAAATGGACAAACTTAAAGGTTTAGGTAAAAAGGATGCTTCTAAAGTAGAAGAAACACAAGGTAAGGAAGAAGCTCAAGAATCTGAAAAAGAAACAGATCAAAAAGAGCAACCAAGTGAATCAGCAGATAAAAAATCTGCATAATTTTTTATATCTATAATTTTAGATGAAATATATAAGTACAGTACATTTTATATCTTTATGCATGAAGAAATAAAGATTTGGTTTAATCAAAGTCAATGACAAACAAAATAGTTGAATCACTTTTAAAAAAATCTAAAGAGGTATTGGTATGGATCCAAACGCAAAGATAAAGGATTTTTCTCAAAGAATTCACAAAGATTTTCCAGATGCTCGCATTATTTTATTTGGTTCTCGTGCGCGAGGTGATGCTTTAGTATATAGTGATTATGATGTAATGATTATTAGTGAAGCTTTTAAAGAAATAGGGTGGATTAAGCGTATTGAAACATTAGTGCATTATTGGGTATTTGATGATGATATTTTACCTTATACACCAAGTGAATGTATTGAAAAACAAAAAACATCTTCAACAATACGTGGAGCATTAAAGCAAAAGACTATTGAGGTGTAAGAAGATGGGTAAGTCTTTGAGGAATTAAACTTGGAATAATAGTTATTGGTATATCCCAGTAAGCAAAAAAATCTTTATACGGCGTGATAGTGTTATAAGTAACCAAAAGAGTATTATCTGCAAAGCGAGTACCTTTATGAGTTTGTAAAATACCAGGATTTTTATTCCGTCCTTGTAATGCATAATAGAACTGGACTTTTTGGGATTTTGTTAGCGATTGTAAATCATATTGAATAAAGGCAAAACTATCAAAACCAATACTGTGAGAAATGTTTTTGTGTGTGAGTAAACTTATACCTTCTAGAAAAATACCTTCTTTGGCTCTAAACGTATCTAAAGCGAATTCTTCTTGAGTAATTGAGGTAATGTGACTATTAGCAATTGATTTACGTAAAGCGTACTCAATATCTTTATTAATTGTTTTAGTAAAAATAATAAGAATATCAATATCCTGATAGTTGTTTTTTCCTTTTACACTTGATCCAAATAAAATAATGTCATTGATATCATGACATGATGTATAAGGTTGTATAGATTCACGTATATGATGAAATGGCTACAAGAACTTCACCTCGTATACGATCACATGTTATTTTTTGAGTGACATTGTTATAAGTGTCTCTATAGGTATTAAATTCTTTATCTAAGACTTTATATGCATCAGGAAAATATTCTTCTAGTAATCTAAATCGTTCAGTATGATCTTTTGGAGCATAGCCAATTTTTTGTAGTAGCATATAATCATGTAAAGCAAAAAGTGTTTTAAAATACAAAATAGCAGTACAGGGATAATCACCAGTATTGTATATCAACTGTGCAGATGATAAGAATTGTTGAATTTGTTGTGGAGTGCTCATTATAAATAGAAAGTAGTACGTATTTAAATGTGTTACCACTACTAACTCATATATGATTATAGATTTTATTTGTTAAGCAGTGTTATTAAATAACTGATAGAAAAATCTATAAAGTCTACATTCTAA
>JBLKON010000063.1:0-5650 GCA_047602725.1 Candidatus Woesearchaeota archaeon | reverse complement strand
CACCGTATGAATGGAGACCTAGACACTATGACAGCTCGTGAATTTGCAAGCAAGCACGGTCAAGTTGCTGCAGATACCTTAAAAATTTATACTGATAATATATTAGAATATTTTGGAAACGTAGGATATAATTTTAGTGAACAACCCATTTCAACTGCAGCTGCTATGATTACAACAGCTGGACTATTGTACTTTGGGGGAGAGGTTGCTAAGTTCTGTCGTACAAGAGGTCAAGGTGGATACATAAATAGAGTAAGTCGTTTTTTGGGTAATAAGGTATTTTTCGGTGGCAAAAACCAAGAACCTTTTTAATGTTTTTTACACTATTGAGCACATTTCCATAACTGTTTAAATTGTGCAAGATACCCTTGAGCAATAGATGTGCTTTCAATGGTAATAGTAGTAAGTTGTTCTTGCACATACGTTAACACCACCAAATCACCAATAACTGTTGTACTATGCGTAGTTTGCATAGCTAAATATTTGGTTGTACCATACGTGTCTTTATTTTTTTTACAATACAAACGCTGTGACTTTATATCTTTACGTAACGGCTCTAATGTATGTTTCATATAGCCACTTGCAACAGGTGGATAGCTATCTATATCAGGTCCCCACACATATAACATAGAGGCAGTAGACAATCTATCAATTTCTTTACGATGAGCATTTTTTAAGCCCTCAAAACCCGTATACACCTCAATAAGGGGTTCACGTTTCAGTGCATTTGCTTGTTTGCGTAAATAAGGAAGCACCTCTAAAAAAGAAGTTTGTTTCTCTATTAACATATTTTTTTTTTGCTCCACATACTCATAAATTTGTTGAGGATCAGTTACTTGATAGACCTTCACTTTATTTTCAATAGTTTTTGTAATAAGATGTTTTTTTTCTAAACTTTCTAAAATATCATAAATACGACCAATATGATGTAACTGAGCATGCTTTAAAATCTGGGCAACCTTAGATTCTCCAATGCGCATAAGGGTGACATAAATTCTACTTTCATACTGTGTCAAACCAATATCCATGAGTAATTGTTCTATATGTGCTTGTTCCATACCAAAACCATAGCATGTGTTGTTTATAAATATTACCCCACCTAGCAAGAGGGATTGGTTTTATATACATATAACTATTACTTAGTAGCAAGTAATAATATGAACCAAAAAACATTAGAACAACACATACAAGAAGTATTAGATGGACAACAGCAACATCCATTGTACATAAAAAACGAACCTACTTTATTGAGGGCTGTGCATGACACAGAAGTGGGTGGGCAAGTTATTACGTACACTGGTGTTGACACACAGGGGGCATTAGTACAAGAAACCTATGGTGGTGGAGTCGCAACATTACACCCAAATTCAGTTGTCTTGAGAAATCCAGTACCAATACAGTATCCTATTGGGCATCCCCAATCAGGTGAAGTGGTACAAGGTACCTATCAACACGATGGAAGTTTTGTTATTGGTAATGGGCAAGATGTTCTCTTTAATCAATGGGTATCTGATAAAGAATATGTAAAGTGTGCTTATGGAGTTGAACCAACCTTAGAATGGATATCTGCATTAAAACTCAAACATGTACAAGCTATGCAGTTGCCTGCTGATTGTGAACCAGTGGTTGTAACAACCAAAGAAGGCGTAGGTATTCATGTGAAAGCAGGAGACTATGTTATTTTTCAATCCGAAAATGTACATGCTTGTGAAAAAAAATTGTTTGAGCAAACCTATATTCCAAAACCATAGATAATATGTATAATTTTTTTATTTTTTTTAATTCCAAATATGTTTCAAGCAACTTTCCACACTACCTTACGATACTAAGCAAAAAGTAATGTTAATTTTTCACTAACATTTTTTTTAACTAGCAAACTTTTAACTCTTCCAATGTGTTTAACTATTAAATGTTTATGCAAAGTAAAAATCATATCAACATAAATGTTGCTATCAAAGGTAATATTTCCAATAGTATCTTTTTGTAGGAGAGTAAGTTCAAAATCATTAATATTTCTGTGTTTTGTAGTAATTTGACACAAAACACAATTATCTCCTTTGTTTTGTGCTACAACTAAAGCAGGCCTTAATTTAGTTTGAGATAAATCAGAAAATGGAAAATTGACCAATATAATATCATATTTTTGCATGTTGTAAGTAAGCAAATGCTTTCTCATCTTCTTTAGAGTTCCAGCACTCACTAAGTAATTTTTCTGATAAAAGAGCTGTCTCTAATATATTTTTGGGCATAGGTTTAATAATAATACCATCTTTGTGAGTTATAATTAGGGCTTTATTACCAGCCTTAAAGTTGTTACATTCTATAGGAATAGTAATTTGTCTTTTTGAAGAAATAATTGCTGTTCTTATGCTTTCTATCATGACATAAGTAAAGTAAGTAAGATATATAAAGATTTCGCATAGTTATATACGTTGAACATCAAGCATCACTAGTCAACTTATATGCATGATAAGTTTCAAGTAATCTAGGATAATTACCTAACTCAACCACACCTGATTCTCTAGTGTATTGTGAAGATAAACGCCCCCACAAAGCTCCATGAGATTCAAATTGTCTAATACTTAAATCGATAATAAAATCATCTTGCTGATTCCATACATGCGGTGTTTGCTTAAACCATCCAGTAACTCGCTGTATCCCTGTTATTTGCTCCACAAGATAACCCGCTTCATCACATCTCCAATAAGGAAAATCATCAACATGTCGCTGTAAAAAATTATACAACGAACTATACACTTCTATTGATCTCATCTTTTAATAAGCACGCCTTACACACCTCACCATGTGAAGGTGCTCCACATCTACTACATTGTTTAATTTCACTATCTACAACGTTTTGCGTTTGTTTATACTCCAATAACCACTCAACAATATGTTTTTTGGTACCAGGATGTCTATACTCGTACGCATTCAGCCAATCACGAACCTTTGCACGCAACGACATTGGTGCATACGGACACTCGTCAGGTTGAATGTGCAACTTTTTTAAAAATGCATACGCGCGAATCTGTTTTTCAGACAAAAAATATAATGGCTTAATACGTTTAGTAAAACCTTTGTGTTGTTGTGTTCCACTTTGAGGCCCCAAACGCACAAGCAACTCGGGTTGCCCACTGATAATATTAAGTAAAATAGCTTGCGCTTCATCATCAATATTATGCCCAGTAGCAATCGCATCATACGAACTAGCATATTTGTTCAAATAATATCGCCTAAACGTACCACATACCGTACATGCTATGCCTTTGCGTTGTTGCATAATTTCATCTAATGATTTTCCTACTTCTTGTTTGTAGGATACAATACGTAAAGGAACTTTATATGCATCACATAAAGCTTGCATGTCAACTATCGTTTTTTCTCGATATCCAGCAATACCTTCATCAATAAGTAAACCCTCAACGTTATATCCTAGCGTTTTAAGAACGACCAATAACACTTGACTATCTTTACCACCACTTACTGCTACACAAATTCTATCAGTTACACTACATAACTTAAAATGTGTAATAGTGTGTGCAACGATTTTATGTACATCTTCAATAAGTGTATCGTAGGCAATCATCCACCAGACACCACCGTCATAATGTGTACTGTGTCGGTATCTTGCACTACTTCATCTAATTGTACTAACGTACCATTTTTAGCTACAATAACCGTTTCAGGATTGATGTGAAGCTGTAATAACAAAGACTCAACAGTACCTGTAAAGGTCATGTCTTGACTTGAAGTGTCTAGGATAATGTGCATACCAGGCGTAAAGATACTGTATTTATAAGAATTGTGGATACATCATGTAAATTATGACTATTTTGTATACAACTTACTAAAGAAGATAGTATGACTGTATTACATACTCAATAGACTCTTTATTTGTGTGGTAGTATACACTATAACCCTCTTTTGGTTTTTTAATTTTTTATCATCAGGCCACAGCACACTGTTTTTATATGCTAAACAGCAGGCAATAAAAATGGTGTCATCCGGATCAATATCTTTAACTATACTATATGCTTCATCTTTAAACTCTTTAACTAGCATAGTAGATACAATATGAACTTTTGTTAGAAGTAACTCTAGGAGTTTTTCAAAATCGTATGTAGACATCTTTGATTTTTTATATAACTCATGTTTATGATGTTGAAACTCTTCAAATATAAATTCAGGAAACAAAAATGTTTCATCAGACTTCAATATCATTCTTCTTGTTAATGCATCTCTAATAAGAGCTGAAAATAACACATTAGAATCTAATACAATAATCACCCTAAAAACCTTTTAGTTGCTGATGACTTTATTTTCTTATTAAATGCATCGATATCCTTTTGTGTGAGTTTACTTGATTGTGCTAATGCATCAGCCATATCTAAAAGCTCAATTTTTTCAATAATTGCTTTTCGAGCTACTTCACTCCAGCGTACTTCTGAAAATTTTTTCATTTTAATCGATACCTCATCAGGCATTGATAGCGTTATATTTGTCATTATAGCACCTCTTACTTATATAAGTGACTTCACATATTTAAATGTTGTGATATTATCAAAGCAAAATACCCACATATTCCCTAAAAAGACATTCGAGACTTTAGAAATATTTTATGCACAAGTATTGGGGCATTGATTATGAAGCTGTATGGAGTATTGTACAAACTAAAATACCAGATCTAATTGATGCACTTATATCTATACCATAACCAACTACTAACACCTATACTTGCTATATAGAATAGTATGACCAGCAACATCGATCTAAAAAATTGCTCATCAAAAAGAGAGAGTAAATAACTATCTGCAGGCAATAACCATAAATCATTGGTAAATAAGAGTAGATGAAACAGTTCAAAAGCAACAGAAAAAAACAAAGTGCTTAGTATACCTACTACTACAAAAATGGAAGCAAGTATACTTATCTGTTGTAATACAATACGCCATGATATGGATGTATACAATATGGTTACTATAAATAAAAACCAACACCAATAAAAAAGTATACTAAAATATACATATAATTGTGCAACATCTTGCATATGCAACACTTCTTGTTCACTATATTGTTGAGGCATAGGACCACCTTGCACTTGCTGTATTACTTCTTGTACTTGCTCATAACTTCCTTGAGAAAACACACTTACCACAAAAGGATTCCATAGTATTACAAATAAAGGATATAATAGACAACAAAAAAGCAGTAATGCTAGTAATGTTGATTTCATTTTTTTTCTAATAGCAAACTTAGTAATGTAATACTTACGCCTATACCAATGACAAGATTCAATAGCAGAAAAATGATATCTTGAATAAACCAACTATACGTTATAAGTAGAATAGTTCCTATAAAGTACAAGAGTGTAAAGCTTAGTGGGGGATGATTTTTGTGTTTGAGTGTTAACAGGGTTTGAGGTACCCATGCAATCATAAGACAAACGAGTCCTAATATGCCGATAATTAGTTCCATACCTTTTTTTACTTTATTTCCTTTATAAAAAGTGAGTATATATTACAATTACTAGATAGTAGTTAAATTTATAAATAAGTAGGTATACCAGCAGTGTTAGTCAAAACAAATTTGCTGAATGCTGACCACCGGTCAATAGACACGGTGGCATGATCGCATTCAGTTTTAATATATA
>JBLKON010000062.1:0-5690 GCA_047602725.1 Candidatus Woesearchaeota archaeon | reverse complement strand
CCAACTACTACCATACTATTACGTACATCAGGTTGACACGTAAACAATGTTTTTTTTTTTTTTTTTTTACCCAATAAATAAACATCCATCGTATCATCATACACACGGACTTGATCAAGATAAGGCATATCAATCACATGAGAAAACGTATATTGACCACTCTGCACTTCTCCAGCAACATTAATAACAAGCGTTCCCTGGTGGGTCGTAGGGTATTGTATACTTAAACAATCTTTTATGTGAGCATATTGTACAAAATAGGTTTTTTGTACCACTAATCCCTTGGTACACTTCATATACGTTGGTGCATGCTCAAGTGATGCATATGTATAATACCAGATATTATACACATGTATCAAACCTAATACACCAAAAAGTACACCAAGAGTTGCATATCCCAAAGGATGTACTAGCCAACCAAGCAGCAATGAAGCAATCACACCAACTATCAATAAGACAGGGAAAAGAATAATGTGTCTTTGTATAAAACTAAGTAAACTATACGTAGGCTTAACAGTCTTAGTACACGTAGCATCATACCCAAAACTACGTAATTGAGTAACAAGTTGTGGAGTATACGCAATATGCGTAAGCTGTAAAGCAGAAGATGCACCAATAGACCAAATATGTACCGTACACGTATTACACACTCTATCAATAAGCGTGCGTGAAATAACAATACCTGTTACTTTATCCAAAGCATAAGCTACTTGCGACGTTTGAATAAAGGAATATGTTTGTTCAATACGTTTAGAAGAAATCGTATAGGTTGTTGCAAATATTTCAATAATAATTTTAAAAAAAGGTATAATAAAAAAGATAATCATAAAAAACGCTAACGGAAACACGACAATAACTCCTAGAAAAATAAGTACATACCACATATGAGCTAACATATGCGACAAGGGCTGTATCTTATACATTTGCTCAGATCCTGATGCACTAACTTGTTTAGCTACAACACTACTACTCTTTTCTTTTTTTATCTCCGGTACTTCATGAGTGGTTATTATTAACTGTCCAATAGCTTTTTTCATAGTGGGACCATTACCAATATGACTAAACAAAATTTGCTGATTTGTTCCTTTACAACTAGCAATTACCTGATACACACCAAATATACGTTGAAAAAAATCTTGAGAAACAGAAGTATCACTCAAGTTTTCAGAAGGAATACAAGCATCCACTTTGGTTAAAAATCCCTCATTATACACAATCATGTCTGCATATACCGTATATACACGTTGTTGTAAATCAAAAAACCGTACAGCAATATACAATCCTAAAACTACAGTAAAAAGAAGAGTAATAAGAAAAAAAATCCTAAACTCCACTGCTCGAAACAAAAAAACAAATAAAATAACAAACCCACCGATACTAGTTCCTATTAATTCTAATACAATACCTCGAATCACTGGCTTTTGACGATTTAACATCGTTTGTTTGGATAATGTAAATCCATTATGTTGTAACAAAGCCAATATACGTTTATAGACACTTCCAGACGCATCTAAACCCACTAAATAACATTGAGAAGCACTCGTTCCGGCAGAATCAATAATAATGTTTCCTGTTCTAAACAGTGAATATTCTAAAAAAGGACGAATATGACGAATATGAGTCACTTTAGGTAACAAAAGTTCTACTTGATAATCAGAAAATAAACCTCCCCATTTTTTGATAATATACGTGTCATATACTTCATACGACTCTTTAGCATACCGTATAGTTGCATACCATACACTAAAAAGAAGATAAGGTATCACTAACAGCAAAAGCACATACCCCCACTGCAATGAAAATAATAATAAGGTAATTGCTCCAATACTCACAACGATACTCAATAATAACGGTGCTAAAAGCGAAGAAAACATAAACGATGTTTTGTTAGGTCGTAACACTTCCATAAGATACAACATTATCCTCGCTTATTTATAAGTGTTATGCGAATATATTTTTCGAATTCTACACCAATGCCCAACAACAATGATGCACCTATAATATATAACCAAATATAACCAGGTAACGGTGCTGTTGATAACACAAAATGAAACCATGGCATATACGTCATAAGTAATTGTAGTCCAATCATACAAATAACGCCAACTAATAATAAAGGATTAGAAAAAAATGAAGATTGCCATATATTTTTTCTCATATGTCGACAATTAAAGACATACACTAACTCACCAAACACAAAAATATTAATAGCCACTGTTCGCGCTATAGCCTCACCATAACCAGCTTGTATCATATAAGAAAACAAAAGATACGCACATATACACAAATACACACCTACACCAATAATACGTAATACTAACGTACGTGACAAAATAGGCTCATCAATACGATGTGGTTTGTGATGCATAATATGTTTGTCCTTTGGTTCAAAAGCAAGCATAAGGCCTAATAAAACAGCAGTACTCATATTAATCCATAATAATTGAACAGGTAAAATGGGTAATAAACCACCTAATAATAAAGCAACTAAAATAATAAGACCTTCAGCAAAATTGGTAGGTAACGTCCACGTAATAAATTTTAATAAATTTTGATACACACCACGTCCTTCTTCAACAGCTTCTTGAATGGTTGTAAAATTGTCATCAACTAAAATCATATCTGCAGATTCCTTAGCAACATCGGTACCACTTTTCCCCATAGCTATACCAATATTAGCTTGTTTGAGAGACGGTGCATCATTTACACCATCTCCAGTCATAGCAACAACTGCTCCACTATTTTGCAACAATGAAACGATACGTAATTTATCTGCTGGAGTAACGCGTGCAAAAATGTGATGACTGTGTACTAATGCTTCTAGTTGTTCATCGGTACTTTGCCCAATAGTTTTACCATGTAACACTTCTCCTGATATACCAATAGTATGAGCAATAGATTGAGCAGTAAGCGCATGATCTCCAGTAATCATCTTAACTGCAATACCTGCTTGATGACATATACTAATAGAGTTAACAACTTCTTCTCTTGGAGGATCCATCATAGCTTGCAAACCAACAAAACGACATGCATGTAAATCTAATGCAGACAATGTATCTGCTTTTTGTACTGCAAAACCCAACACACGCAATCCCTTTTTAGCATAAGACTCAATCACTTCATGCCAATGTTCATCTGTATTATGGCAGGCATGTACCAACATTTCAGCTGCACCCTTTACATATATATATGTTCCATCCACACCCTTATGAAGCGTTGCCATATAATGAAGATGTGAGTCAAATGGTTGTTCGTCTATTTTTTTATAGAACGCAGTAGATATACCTGCCTTATGAGCACTCACTAACAAAGCAAGCTCTGTAGGATCTCCATGTAAACTGGATAGGTGTGCAGTAGTACATAATGCTCCACACAATAACGTTTGCTGTAATAACGGATATGATGATACATCAATAGGTTTTCCATCTAAAAGAATGTTTCCTTTGGTGTCATACCCCGTTCCTTGTACACTAAAAGCTCCTTCTTGCGTATATATATGTTCAACAGTCATTTGATTTTTAGTTAACGTACCTGTTTTATCCGAACAAATAATAGTGGTACTTCCCAATGTTTCTACAGCTGGTAATTTGGTAATAATAGCTTTGTGTTTGGCCATACGAGAAACACCAATAGCTAACGTAATAGTTACAGCAGCAGGTAAACCTTCAGGAATAGCAGCAACAGCCAAAGCAACTGCTGACAAAAACGTGTCTAACCAATTATTTCCTTGTACGATGCCAATACCAAAAGCAAGAACAGCAAGAGATAAAATGACATATAAAAGGACTTGCGAAAATTGATGAATTTTTTGTGTAAGTGGTGTTTGTAAAATATCTGCTTTATTAATTAACGTATTAATTTTACCAATTTGTGTACTATCCCCAATAGCGCTTACTATACCAATAGCATTACCTGTAGTAACAAGCGTTCCCATAAAAGCCATATTTTTTTGGTCAGCAACTAACGTTTGTGTAGGCAGTACTTCCGTATGCTTTTGTACTGGAACTGATTCTCCCGTTAAAGCAGATTCATCAATGCTACATTGCTTAACCTGTACTAAACGTATATCTGCTGGTATTTTATCTCCTTGTTCTACACATACCACATCATGCATAACAAGTTCACAAGTTGCAATACGTATTTTTTTACCTTCACGAATAACCCAAGCATAACTTTGAATACATGATGTTAAAGACTGTACTGACTTAAGTGCTTTATATTCTTGTATAAATCCAACAATGGCATTAATTAACACAACTAAAAAAATAATAATGCTATCAATATAATGTTCGAGCATAAAAGTTACCACACCTGCAAGCAATAAAATATATACTAATGATTGATTACATTGCTGTAAAAATAAAATAAAAGGGTTAACACTCTTTTTTTTTGTTAATGCATTCCTGCCATACCTTGCACGCTGTTGTACTACTTGTGTATGGGTCAACCCACGTTGAAAAGAAGTCGGAATATCCTTAAGAGCAACGTCATGCATACCACATTTTAATAATAATACTTTAAGAATATTCTCTTTTCCATTTACTATTATAGTATAATAAAAAACACTGCCCAACGATAGTATAGATACATAAACACACATACCACACAATAGTTTTATATAATCATCTCTATTTTCTCCAATTCATGTTTGACGAACAAAAACAACGCTATATGCAAGCTCTTTTGCATCCTGACAAATCACGTGCAGGTAGTTGTGATATCCAAATTAAACCTCTTTTAGATATCCTGAATGCACATCCAGATGTCTATACTACATCTAGTTGCGCTGGACGTATTATGGTGTTACAAAAAACACCTCAAAGTAAAAAACACGAAACGACCTGGTTATTGGTAAGTCATGAACCTATTATACCTGAACAAGTGTATACATTACCCTTACATAAAGATGATATTTGGTTTAAAATGGAAGCTCCTATTATACATCTATGTGTACGAGATCTACATATAGCTCAATATATACTCAGTATAGCTCACCAATGTGGTATAAAACATAGTGGTATCTTACATATACAGCCTCGTATTATAATAGAACTCCTAGGTAGACATGCTATAGAAACACCTTTATGTATAAATGGAAAACAAGAAGTACATAATAATTATATTATACAACTAGTAGAACAAGCAAATAAAAAATTAAAAGATGCTCGCGCACCATTTACTCGATTTGGAACCTTATTTTCTCACAATAACAACAAATAAGTATACGATTACTAGCACTAAAATAAATGCTAATACTCCCAAACCAATAAGTAACCAATCAGTTTCTTGTTGTACTTGCACAGGGCGTGCAGTCACTGGAGTACCTGAAGTTACTGGAGTTTCTGTTTGCGGTGGAGTAATCACAAAACTATCTGTTTGATTTTGCTGTTGATTAGGTTGCGTACTCGGAGACGTTGGTTCTGAACAATCTCTTACTGTAATAGTTCTCTCAACTCGTTCAGAAGCATCTCTGTTTCTATCATCTCTAAAATATACAAATCCATTTAAAACATATGTTCCTACTCTTTGATTACTTGGTATAGTTAAGGACCAAGAATCTGAAAAATCATTATCATTTCTAGAACGAGTTGCATCTTCTAAATCTATAAAATCAGATATTCTATCAATACCAAGCTCTTGAGATACTACTTGAACTCTTGTATTTCTTTGCCTATCTCTTCCTTTGTTTA
>JBLKON010000061.1:0-5730 GCA_047602725.1 Candidatus Woesearchaeota archaeon | reverse complement strand
GAAGCAAGAAAACTTTTTGGAATCTCAATACGTAAATCCGAACACATAATTCTTTCTAGTTTTACGAATTTTTATGATTATTTTGATATATTTTAGTACATTTAAATCAAAGAAGAAGTATACATCTGAATGAGTAGTGCAAAATTGGTGTCAAAATCATAATTCTAACACACTCCATGAATCTCTATTCGGAGATACTGTTGGAAAAACATCTATTTATAAAATCTTTCGTAAGTATTATAAAATCATAACTATAACTACCTGAATATGGATATACATGAAACATACGCACATCTCATTGTTAATTTTTTTATCAACGAATATAAAGGAATTCAGCCTAACCAAGTAGTAGTTATTGATATTCCTGAATCTGCAAAGCCTCTATTAGTACCTTTACAAACAGCAGTACTGAAAGCTGGAGCTCATCCACTTATTATGTATCGCCCTGATGGTATTACACGTCATTTTTTTGAACATGCTCAAAATCACCAACTTTCATTTTATGCTCAACATTTCTACGAAGGTTTAGTTTCACAAATTGATCATGGCATTTATATTCGTGCTGAAGCTGACAAAAAAGAATTACAAGGTATTACACCATCTAAAATTATGCAAAAAATGAGTGCTCTTTTGCCCTATAGACAACTTCGGGATGCTAAAGAAAACGCAGGAAAATTTACTTGGACACTGTGTTCTTATCCTACCGAATCTGTTGCCAAAGAAGCTGGTGTATCATTGCAGAAATATTGGGATCTTATAATCAAAGCATGTTATTTAGACGTACCTCATCCTATAGCAACATGGAAAGAAGTTATTACACATATAGAAACAACCAAACAAAAATTAAATGCACTAGATATACAACAGCTACATGTAAAAAGTGCATCTACTGATATCACCATTGGCTTAGGAGGTAATCGAAAATGGCTTGGGGGAAGTGGACGCAATTTACCTAGTTATGAATTATTTATTTCACCTCATTGGCAACACACTAATGGTTATATCCAATTTACTGAACCTTTATATTTACAAGGAACGTTACTCAAAAAGGTTTATTTAGCATTCAAAGATGGTGTGGTAACTAAAGCAACAGCCCAACAAGGGCAAGAGGTACTTGATGCATTATTAGCTATTAAAAACGCAAATAAAGTTGGGGAATTTTCGTTAACAGATGCACGTGTCTCTCCTATTACTACGTTTATGGCTGACACCTTATTTGATGAAAACGTACAAGGCAACACGCATCTTGCGCTAGGTAATGCATACAAAGATTCTTATCCTAATAATCCTGCAACAGTATCCAATTGGGATGAATTAGGATACAATGAAAGTGCAGCACACGTAGATATAGTAAGTACTGAACCAAGAATTGTAACAGCTACACTTAAAGATGGAAGTCAAAAAATCATATATGAGCATGATAGGTTTGTGGTGTAATATATGCTTTAAACACGTGTTATAAACAAGAATATATATTTATAAATAAGTTCTATCTTTCTTATATATGCACGAATCAAATGAACGCGTTAGTATATCATTTATAGGACCTTCTGGAGCAGGAAAAGGTACACAAATAGAATTACTTGCTCAACATTATGAACCAATTCCGTGTCATACTGTTTCCTCTGGTGCACTACTTAGAGCTTATTTTACACAACAAGGATTTGATATTGAAACTCATTATAAACCACCCACTGCGTCATTAGAAGATCTTGCAATGTTTGAAGAACACATTGCAGGTAAATTTGCAACTGATGCTCAATTAGAACCTCTTATTCACCAATATTGTGATACTTTTTATCCGCAAGTAAAAGGACAACATATCTTATTTTTAGATGGCGTATGGAGGCGCTCTTCTCAAGTGCAACGTTTTGGTATAGATATAGCAAAAAAATACGGTATTACTCAAAAAATCGTTATATTTTTAGATGCAGACAATCAACTATGTTTACAAAGAGCTCACAAACGAAATCGACCAGATTATAACGAAGAATTTATCAAAACTACCTTACAAGAATTTGCACTAAATAAAGGTTCGATTTTAGAACAATGTGAAACACACAATATTCCAATAATCTACATTCAAGATAGAGGAGAATCCCAAAAAGAAATATCTAAAACAATTCTAAGCAAAATCAAAAGAATGAAAATCCCCCCGTTAGCTTCGCTCTCTGCAGCCAGTTACGAGGTATAATAATAAATAAAACTGCTATTCTACAATATCTTGAATTTGTTTGATAAACACTTCTGAATCCCATATGTTATTATGCCCTACACCTTCAATAACAGTACGCGTAACAGATACATTAGATAATTGTGCAACTAATACTTCTGAATAACTTGAAGGAATAACGCGATCATATTGCGCATGAAATATATGTATAGGTGTTTGTACTGAAGTAAGCCATTGGGCAGTTGTATAATCTTGACGCAACATCCATTGCACCGGAAATATGGGATACTGACGCTGAGCAACATATCCTATGGACACAAATGGAGCAACTAAAATAAGTTCATCTACTCCTCCTAAAGAAGCATGATAACTTGCAACTGCACTCCCTAAACTTTTACCAAACACTACAACTCTATCATACTGTTTCACATAGGTATGAATGTTGTGTACATCTGCTAATATAGTATCTCTATGTGTTGTTCGTGTATCTTGTCCATACCCTGGATACTCAACATATATAACGGTTGCATGACCAAAATAAGAAGCTGTTGAAAATCGATGACACGCATTTCCTGCATTACCATGATAATATACCACAACAGTACTACTGCCCTCTGAAATAATAACACGACTATCATTAATCAATGTATATGGTCCATCACAATGAGAAGTAGGAAAATACAAAAACGATGATTGAAAAAAAAAGAGCAAGAAACCAAGCATAGCATACAAAAAACCTATGACAAAAAGTATACGCACCACTATCATATAAAAAATAGGTATAATTATACTATATAAGAATATTGGTCAAAACATATGATACATATAGCATACTAATGATGAGCCGTAGGGGATTTGAACCTCCTCAAAACTTTTTGAAAAAGTTTTACCAAACAGGCTACGCTTCATATTAATTATTGATACACATGAGCCGTGGGGGATTTGAACCCCCGACCTGTTGGTTAAGAGCCAACCGCTCTACCGGACTAAGCTAACAGCCCATACAAAGAAGAAAAACCATTGTATTTTTAAACGTTTATATTATAACCAAACTATGCAACAAGAATTTACACAACACACACAACATATACAACAGTATCTTAATCTCATTATACCTCAACTCAAACAACATTGTAAAGACATCAAACTCTATAACATAACACATCGTATTAAAACATGGCAAAGTTTTGAACAAAAGGTACGTCGAAAACAATACACGCACCCCTTTGAACAATGTCACGATATTGGTGGCATTCGTATTATCCCTTTATTTAAAGATGATGTAGCACACATTGTCCAACTCATCAACAAACACTACAACGTACATCATAGCGTCATTAAAGAAAATGAAGTCAATCAATTTTCTTATCAAGCACATCATATCATTATCAAACACGACAAACTCTTTGTTGAAATACAAATACGAACAGCATTACAAGACATTTGGGCAGAAATGGAACATTACACCAATTACAAACATATTGGTATTGACAAAAAAACACTACGACAAGTCAATGCCCTAGCTGGTATGTTAGATATTGTAGACGATCAATTTGAACAAGTACATTCTACATTAAAAGCGTTACAACAACCTCAACAAGAACTCTTAAGTGCAGAGTCCCTCTATTATTTTTGCACACAACAATATCCATGGGCACATAGTTTTTATTTTAAGGACATGGAAGATAGAAGCGAATTTAGTCACACTGTACACGTAGCTAAACAAAAACATATTACCAGCATACAACACCTACAAGAAGCATTACAACGTTTTGAAGAACAACTCAACAAAGAAGAACAGCATCATATTTCTTACATTAAAAACATGCAACATCCCAAAGCACTGTATGAACGCATTGAAAAAACCAAACATTTTTACAGCCCACTTACCCGTATCAAACGAGTACTACAAATGCTGTAAAGCTTTTTGTACATTTTTAAAATGCAATTTAACAAATTTATTGGGATCTTTTTGCGTACGCAATACTTTTTCAAGAGCTTCTTGTACATGCGTTGACCCTAAAGGAAGTAGAAAACCTGCTTGTTTACTCAAATATTCACGTTGTTCTAATGCAGCTTGACGAGCCAAAATAGAAGCTGCTGCAACTTCCACATATACTGATTCAGCTTTAGGAATAATAATATTTCCTACTACACACCCAGGAAATTTATCAACGACATGTTCAATACGATATCGAGTATCGGTAAAACGAGCAATAAGTGCATCAGCAACTTCTTGATGATATCTGTTTAATAAACCTGTCAAAGTATACTCATTATATTGTTGAGGTAACAATGAAATAACATGGGTAAATGAAGTTACTTCACGAATTTTGTTTGCCAACAAAGGAATTGCTGTATCACTTATTTTTTTAGAATCAGTAATACCCATACGTGTTAATTGCTCTCGTTGTTGAGGATATAATAAAACAGCACCAAACGTCATACCACCAAACGTATCTCCTTTCAAACTCTCATCACTACCAATGTAAATGACTGGCAGGTCTTGCTTGGTTTCTCTTGTAGGATCCAATGATCCAAAATCAACACTCATACTTCTCCCTCAATACCTGTTGTTGTACACGATGCTTTTTATACGTTTGCCAATGCGTACGAAAAACAGGTAATGTACCATGTGTTTTAAGACAAGCAATACTTTTAGCATCATGAGGATATCCACTCCCCATACTAACACCATACTGCTGTTCTAAATCTTTAATAGCTTGATCTCGTAGTACTTTAGCAATAATAGAAGCACCACTCACCACCGGATAATGTATATCTGCTTCGTATTCAGCTTGTATATCTACTTGAAACGTAAGACGTTGCTTAATAGCTTCCACAAAAGCTGGAATGTTTCTACTAGGACAATCCATAATAACTTTTTGAGGACGCAATTTCTCAATAAGTGCAACAGTCATTAAGACTTCTATCATATTTAAATTAATGCCTGCACTCATGAGCTCATTAATTTTTTGAGCATCATATATTTGTACTGCATACGTATGCGTACATAACTGTGTATATAAAGATAGACGTTGTTTAGGATTCAATTGTTTAGAATCTTGTAAACCTTGTGGCAAATTGGGGCTTTTAAGTAAAGCTGCCATAACCAACGGACCTATAACAGGACCTCTACCAGCTTCGTCAATACCAATAATACGCATAGATGATTGATGTGTTGTATACCTTATATACATTCGCTTTTACCGAATAACCTTATTAGTTATATTTATATATTAGTATAGTATAAAGTATACTAATATCGGCTACAGTAACAACAGTGATTAGAATGGAGAAACAACAACAAACGCTAGATAGTTGGATAAGTGTCCAGCATTTTTCGTTGGCTCGGCTGCGTACGCAATTAGGAATTAAACGCGTACGTATGTTTTAATTTTTTTTGGTGATTAATGGTGAATAATATATGGCTATTTTAGATATTTTTAAATCAAAACCTGTCAATTTAGAAGAAAAAAGAGTCAAAACAAATTTGCTGAATGCTGACCACCGGTCAATAGACACGGTGGCATGATCGCATTCAGTTTTAATATATA
>JBLKON010000060.1:0-5851 GCA_047602725.1 Candidatus Woesearchaeota archaeon | reverse complement strand
TTGCACTGTTTTTATTTACTCAGTTTGCAAGCGTGGTTTCAATAATACTTACAGCAATAACAGTGACTCCTTTTTTTTTTGCATTACACAAAAAAAAGCGTACACATAGTTTGAAAATAACATTATTATTATCTCATCAACATCCCATAAAAATGTTATAGACCGTACTTATTGGTATGTGGATTGGTTTTTTTATGTTTTACATGATTGCAACTGATTACATAAGAGGTATATTGTTTTCTACTGCTCTGAGTATATTTCATGCACAGCAATTTGTTACAGGTATTCAATTTGGTCATCCTATGACACTCACGATACTGGCTATATGTTTTGCATTGTTTTTGCTAGCATATATATGGGGAAGTGGAGCAGTGCTCTTAGGAGCATGGTTAACAAATATGGTGGTGGTACTCAGTTCATTAGTATTTGGTATGTCTTTGGTGCAAGCACTATATTGGATTATCATGTTATGTGGTGCTATGATTATACATTATGGATCAACAGTATTGGCTATTGCATCCATTAATAGTCATATAGGAACTAAAAAATTTAGTGTTACTGCATTAAGCGCATTAGAAATAGCTTTTTTGGGTTTGTTAGTGATATGTATTGCTGATATTTTATACTTCTTTTTTTAAAAAACAGTAAAAAGTATTATTGTAACACTTTAATACATCCTGGTTTTACTTCAAATACATCTCCGTGCAACAATAATTGTTCTAGTACACCTTGAGGATCTTCTATTTTTAATTTCTTTTTTAGTTTTTCAAGTATTTCCTCTTTTTGAGCACCTTCTCCTTTGTCTAGTTCATTAATAATATCTAATACTGGAGCATAATCATGTTCATCTTCTTTACTTAAAGGAGTATCATGAGCATGAATAGGGCGACGTTTTTCAAAATAAGCAAGTTGTGTTTTGTGTAAAGCAATCCAATGCACAGAGTCCAAACGTTTCATACTTTCTGGTTTAATATACAGTGCATCTTGGTACTGTCCTAATTTACCAATAACACGAAGCGTATCTCCAACTTGTAAAGATCGATATAATGCATTATCTTCAAAGCTTTTTATAATAATAACACCTGTACTATCATCAAGAGTACATCTACATTGTTCAGGTAACACTTCTATAACAGTACCTACAATATGCACACGATAAATAGGCGTACCCCAAGATGGAATAACATAATTAGGATTCCACCCTTCGCCATGTTCATAGGTGGACGCTTGTAAGGTGTTGACATCTATAAGTACTGCTGGATCTTTTTGCATGTTAAATTCTTGATATAAACCCCCGTTTTGGTTCGTAAATATCTCCTGATAAACGTAATTTGGTAATAGCTTCTTCTACTTTATCTGCATCCATACCGTGTTGGGCAGCAATAGCAATAATTTCTTCCATAGGAATGGTTTTACCAAACTTTTCTTCTAGTTGTTTGATAATCTCTCTAATATTTATAATTTTTGAACGTTGAGATCCAGAAATACCAGAACTAATTCTGTCAATATCAAACTTACCTGTTTCAGGGTCAACACTAATTTGTCCTAAACAATAATTCAACAACTCAATTGCCTTGAGTGCATCTTTTTTAGATGCTTTTTTTGCTAAACGTGCCTTTGCACTAGCTTCAGTCATACGAATTAATGCTTCAAGTTGTCGTGGAGAAATAGGAATGTTTTGCGTCATATCTCCTTGTTGCGTACTATTTCTCATTTTGACATAAAACTCTTTAATAGCTGCAAGTGCACTAGTTGAAATTTCAGGATTGGCGTGTTGACGTGCATACACAATGTATCTGCGTAACATATCATCACTCAATGTACCTTTCACATCTTGTGCATTTTTATGCATATGTAAAATGAATTTTGCCATAACTTCATCACCTTCTTTCGAAGGTAAATCACGAATAGGAAAAATTAAATCAAAACGTGTAATAAGTGCAGGAGGTAAATCAATTTGTCTAGCTACACTTTCATAAGGATCAAACCGTCCTAACTTAGGATTTGCTGCTGCAAGTACAGTGGTTTCACAACGCAGTGTTGCTTGAATATTTGCTTTAGAAATAGATACTGTTTGTTGTTCAAGTGCTTCGTGCATAGCACTTCTATCTTCAGGTGTCATTTTGTCTAATTCGTCAATTAATGCAACACCCCTATTAGCAAGTACTAATGCACCAGCTTCTAAAGCCCAGCCACCTAAAAATTCGTCCCGCACTACAGCAGCGGTATTGTGCACAATAATACCATCACACACAAAATTATGAGCACCTTCAATAGTAAAATCATACACATGGCTATACGGTGTGGCAATACATTGTACATCAATTATCTGTTCCCATCTCAGATCACTTTGTGCTAATACATGCCAATGTGGTGGTACTTTGTTAGTTTTACAATAGGCTTGAAATGCATCAATACTCATATTGTGTTTTTGTTTGAAATACTCAGATGAAGTAGGAATAATATCAATATTAGTATTTGTTTTTTTGCTTTGTATTGCTGCTAACTTTTCTTTTTTTTGAGGATGACGTAAAGGTATATGTTGTTTGAACGTTTGTATGTGGTGAGCGCGAATGGTGAGTACATATTTTTGTAATTTTGAAATTATTTTTCCCGCTGTAGGTGGCCGTGTACGTATAGATGCATATATACCCCAACGTAAAAGGCATAATTGAACTTGTTTTGCTAATAGGTGTGAGCAGGTATAGAGTTCTATGGTATCACTCCCGTTTTTATGTATACATACACTTCCATCCGCATCATATAATCCTGCAAGATAATGTGCAAGTTGTTCATTAGAAAAATGTAATAACGTGTCAGACATACTAATGCGTTCACTTTTGGGAGAACATATTACACCAAGTGCACCAAGAACTTGTTGTAATAATACGCTATGAAAACGAACAGCTGTTGGTCGTTGTTGCGTTGCTTGTTGTATATCTGGTTGCAATCCATATTCTTTTTGTATAGTACGTTTGAAGATATCTTGGAGTTCTACAGTGTTTGAAGACAAGCGTATGCTGTAACTTGCACCGCTTTTTCGAATATCTCCATCTCCTGCAAGCAAACCAGCAACATACAAAAAATCAGAGGTTATGTGTTGAGGAAGTGTATGTGTTTTTCCATTATATACACTTACCGTATGCACGTACCTGTGTGCTAGGGGGACAATCTTTTGAAAATCTTTCCATCTAATATTTCCTCGCGCTTTAGGATTAACCCAATTATAGTATAAGTTTGCTGGATTAACACCTAGCGCTTTTGCAGCACTATCAATAGAACCATATTGTTGAATAAGTACTTTTTTTTGTTGGGCAACAATATGTTTAACATTATGAATAACAGGATTACTGTGTATGTAAGTTAATGGGTGGACTTGTGTAGTGTTTCCCCCTATAAGTTTTCTAGGAGTTGCAATATAATCACCAATTGCAAGATCTTTTGCTTTTTTCCAAAACGTCTGCATATGATATATACTAAATAATTGTGTATTTCCAGTTAATTCTATGGTTTTTCCACTCGATGTAGTAATCTTGTACATGTAATTAGGTGCTTGCAGTTTCCACACTGAAGCAGGATGCTGTGATGAAATTTGTAAATTGTCTTGCATGCTTTGTACTTTATACTCCGTAACATTATCTGTTTTCCACACACCTGGTCTATAGGTAGGCTGACAAGCAACATGTGGTTCAATCATGTGAGAAATTGCTTGCATTCCTCCAGGATTTGTTAAAATAGTACTATGAGGTGCAACACATAATCCAGCTCCAGAAGTTCCTTTACCAGAAACAAATTTACTTTTTGGTGCAAACACAGCAGAGCGTTTTAGTAACATAGATTTTCCTGAACCAGGATCTCCAATAAGTAAAATATGAATATCTCCTCTAATTTTTACTCCATCACTTCTACGTTTTTGACAGCCCCCTAAAAATTGTAATAAAATAGCTTCTTTTACTTTATCATGTCCATAAATACCAGGAGCTACACTATTTACTAATTTTTCATACACATCAGGTTGTCTAGACAGTTCTTTGATTTCTTCTTCTTGTTCAGGAGTTATAACAATATTTCCATAATCTTCTTCAAGAGGTTCTACACTATTTGCTTCAAATAATAAATCAAATTTAGTTAACTTTCCACCATCTTTTGCTGTTTTAGGAACTTCTTTAATAATACCAACTACACGAATAGAAGCACCAGGATTTGTTTTTCTATCACTAATAGGAGAAACTAAATCATCTTGTAAAAATACATTCAAGCGTTTAGGTTGTTCTCCTCCTTCTAAATCAGTAGTCATTTCTTCTAAAATAATACCTTGTGCATCCACTAAGACTTTATCTAATAAATGAAATTTTCCTTTACGTCCACATTTGTTACACTTGGAAGGTTCGCGAAACTTTTGTTCATTTTGTTGCATCTGCATGGTGTTACCACATGCAGGACATTCAAATTTAGCTGAACTTACCTGTGGTCTTACATCAGTTTTTTGCTTAACAGTTCCATCAACCACAATAAATTTTCCAATATGATCAGAGCGAATATTACGAATCATAACTTTTTCTTTTTCAGGTATATTTAAAATGCGTATTTTTACTTTTTTAGCAATTTCTTTTTCAATATCAAATTGTTCAAGTGCTTTTTGAGCAAGTATGAGTATATCAATAGGATTATCTAATAATTCGTTTGCTAAAAGGGGATCAAATTTTGCAATATCTGCAAAATCAATAAATAAGCAATACTCACCTTTAGACAATTGAGTCATTAAAGTGTCATAATACGTGTGTTCAAACAAATCTTTAAAACTGGTAATATAGTCAGCCTCGTTGTTGGATTTGTCGCTCATAGTAAAAAGAAAAAAATTATTTACGTTGTTTGATGCCTAATTTTTTTAATCGTTCAATTAATTTGTCTACAGCCGCGTTGACTTCTTCATCACCGCGAGTTCCTGTACAAACGATTTTTCCATTAGAAAACAATAAGAACGTTGCTTTTGCTTCCATAAGTTTATACACTAAACCTGGAAATTGCTCTGGCTCGTATTCTGTGTTTTCTAATTGCATAGCTAAATTGTTTAAATTTAAATCCATGTTAATATTTCCAGAAGCAACTACATTTTGTACTTTAATAACAGGTTTAACAGTAATTTTGATATGAATTTTTTCTAAACTCTTAATAATTTGTTGAATAGATTCTTGTACTTTTTCCATAGTACGAGCGCCAGTACATACTACTTTACCACTGGAAAAAATAAGTGCACTGGTTTTAGGATCTTTAATGCGTAATACTAATCCAGGAAACTGTTCAGGATTATATTCAGTGTTTGGCAAGGTAGCTGCCATTTTTTCTAACGGTACGTCATGCTCTAACGATGTTGAGACAACAATGTTTACTATTTCTATACTTTTCATAAGTTTACCCCCATTTATAAAGTTGAGATATACTTATTTATAAATGCTCTTATAAAGAAATGGAATACGTCTTTTAAAGTAACCCCTTGATTTCCTGTGGAATTTTTTTGTTTTACCGACGGTGTAGTGTCATATTTTTGTATAGTAAGGTAGAAATATAGGTAAGCAACCCCTTTATTTCCTGTGGAACATTTGTTTAATTATTTTTTATATAGAAAATTAGTCAGTTTCAGTGTATATCCACTCATTCACTTCTTGGGTATCACGTTCTTTTTGGTTTTGTAGTAGTGGGCGATATGTTGTTGTAGTTTTTTAGGTGTGTGTTTCATGTTGTAATTTTAGGAGATGGGATATTTTAATATGTAGGTTTTTAAGCTGAGAATTCCTCTGGTCTATTGACCAGATGGATAACAATAAATACTTTTTCTACCTAAAATATCTTG
>JBLKON010000059.1:0-5935 GCA_047602725.1 Candidatus Woesearchaeota archaeon | reverse complement strand
ATCTGAATGAGTAATGTAAAATTGGTGTCAAAATCATCATTCTAACACACTCAAGGAATCTCTATTCGGAGATACTGGAAATATAGTAAATAGTAATGCAACTTTCAAAATTGATCATTTCTTAAAAAAAGCAGAAAATAGTTTAGCTATTGCTCATTTTCACAAAAACATAGAACCCAATAGCCAACAAACACCAAAAATGTATTGGACATATTGGGCAATCACCATAAGTTATTATGCTATTTTGTATGCAACTAAAGCAATACTGCTCACTAAAGGATATGAAATAAAAACACATCATTCAGCGCTCATAGCACTTGGACACCTTTGTTTACCTACACAAATTGAAAAAGAAGATTTAGAATTATTAAATGAAGCACAAAAAATATTCGAAGAAGAATACATCGTATATTTTCAAGAGGCAAAAACAGAAAGTAACACAGCTAGATATTGTGCAATAAAAAAGTATTCAGACAGGCGAACTGAAGAAATTTACCAAAATGCTAGAAAATTCATATTAAAAATAAAAACCATTATAGAATAAGTACCATACATCAAAAACATAGCCCCGCCCGGATTTGAACCGAGGTCACCGCCTCCAAAGGGCGGAAGGATTGGCCGCTACCCCACGGGGCTATCAACCATAAGAAACATCCATCCATTTTTAAATATTGTGTTTACCTACAAAACTTTTATAAATAAGCACACAATAAACCTCTATAAAGAAATACATTCTTACTATCATTTTAGGGGTCATATCCGTGGAAGAAACATTAAAAACAGGTACAACAACACTTGCTATTAAGTGTGTAGATGGCATTGTCACTGCAGCAGATAAACGAGCTACTGCTGGTTCATTAATCGTACAACGAGATATTGAAAAGGTATTTCCACTCAATGAACGCTTAGTAGTTACTATTGCAGGAAGTGTATCTGATATTCAATTACTCGTAAAATATTTCAAAGCAGAATTAAAAATTAATAGTTTACGTATTGGTCGTTTACTTACCGTAAAAGAAGCTGCTAATCTTTTAGCATCTTATGTGTATTCAGGTATTCGTTCTATGGGTTCTGTAACTCATTTTTTATTATCAGGAACTGATGAACAAGGATATCATGTGTATGATATTTTTCCCGATGGCTCATTGAGTTATATTCATGAGTTTGTATGTTCTGGATCCGGAAGTGTATTTGCTATGGGTTTACTCGAAGGAGATTATCAAAAAGAGTTAACAGTACAACAAGCTATTCCTTTAGCAAAAAAAGCTATGAATTCAGCATTAGTACGCGATGCGAGTTCTGGGAATGGAGCTATTATCTATTCGTTATCTAAAGATGGAATTAAAAAAGAAGCTGATATTACCGTACACACGGGTATTAACTTCAAAGAATAATCATGCCAACAGAAATTATTAAAGAAATTTACAAACACCTTCCTAAGGAAAAAATTAGTGATGCAGTGTTTGAGGGTGCAAATATTGTACTCTATACCAAAGACGGTAACTACTACTTAGATAACCAAGAAGATGTTAAACAAGTCGTATACACTATTAAAAAACGTATTGAACTCAGACCTGATCCTAGTATTTGTTTAGAACAAAAAAAGGCAGAAAAACTCATTAAACAAATTGTTCCTCAAGAAGCAGGTTTAGATCAAATTATTTTTGATCCTCAACGTTCTATTGTCATTATTGAAGTTGATAAACCAGGAGTTGCTATTGGAAAAACTGCTTCTATCTTACAAGAAATTGGTAAAAAAACATTTTGGGTTGCTCAAGTACGACGTAAACCTTCTATTCGTTCAAAGATGGTAGAAGACATTCGTTCTGTATTATATATTAACTCAGATGAACGTAGAAATTTTCTTAACAACTGTGGCGAACGTATTTACAATGGTTGGCTTCGTGGAAAAAAAGAAGAATGGATTCGTGTAACGTATTTAGGAAGTGGACGTCATGTAGGACGTAGTTGTTTATTATTGCAAACTCCTGAATCACGCATTTTACTAGATTGTGGTGTGGATGTAGGTTCCAAAGAAGAAGCATACCCTATGCTTGACGCACCAGAATTTCGTGTTGAAGAACTTGATGCCATCATTATATCTCACGCACATTTAGACCATATTGGTTTTTTACCCTATTTATTTAAGTACGGCTATCGCGGTCCTGTCTATTGTACCGAACCAACAAGAGATATTATGACGTTATCCTTATTAGACTATGTAAAAATTCAAGTATCTTCTGGAGAAAATCCATTATATACTAGCGAAGAAATAAAACAAGTCGTCATGAATACTATTACCCTAAATTATGAAGAAGTAACTGATATCACACCAGATGTACGTATTACGTTTCACAACTCTGGACACATTATGGGCTCTGCATTAACACATATTCACATTGGTAATGGATTACATAATATTTTATACACAGGTGATTTAAAATATGGTTTTACTAAATTATTAGATCCTGCTGTTTCACGATTTCAACGCGTTGAAAGTTTACTTATGGAAGGAACGTATGGTTCACGCGATCAAGTTTTACCTCCCAAAGAACAAACAGAACAACAATTTGAAGAAATTATTACCTACACCGTAAAAGAAAAAAAAGGAAAGGTACTTATTCCGGTGTTAGGTGTAGGAAGAGCTCAAGAAGTACTGCTGTATGTTGATGAAATGATTAAGGCAGGACGTATTCCACAAATCCCTATTTATTTAGATGGTATGGTATGGGAAATGACAGCTATTCATACAGCGTATCCAGAATTTTTGAATGCTACTATTCGTAAAAAAATATTTCATGAAAACGATAATCCCTTTTTATCTGAAAATTTCAAACGTGTAGGTTCACGCAAAGAACGTCAAGAGTTATTAGAACAACATGGTCCTTGTATTATTATTGCAACTAGTGGTATGTTACAAGGTGGAGCAAGTGTTGAGTACTTAAAATTTTTAGCTGAAGATAAACGTCACACGCTTATTTTTGTATCCTATCAAGGTGCAGGAACCATGGGTAGACGCATTACACAAGGTGAACGCGATTTTGCCATATCGGTAAATGGAGCAAAACCCGAAAATGTTACATTAAAATTAGATATTCATGTTGTTGAAGGACTATCTGGACATTCAGATAGAAAAGAACTCATGAATTATATTGCACGCATGCAACCAAAACCAAGACGCATTATGATCAATCACGGTGAAGCGTCACGATGTTTGGATTTAGCATCTTCTATTTTTAAGCAACATCGTATTGAAAGCTCTGCACCCAGAAATTTAGAATCGGTACGGTTAAGGTAAAACAGTACGGCAAACTAATAACCTTACACGAATATATATTGATATTTCTTATATATCTACAACAATATTTATAAAATACTTCGTATATACTAAGTATTACCATGGAAGCAATCAGCTTGAAAATTGATACACAAATGCTAAAAACAATAGATGTTTCTCTCCAAAAATACAATTTTAGTACGAGAACTGAATTCATTAGAGATGCCATAAGAAAACGTTTAGAAGAGTTACAACAAGAACAATTAGTTAAAGAATTTTTATCATATAAAGGAAAAGCAAACAAAGTTATAAACGATCACGAATTACAAACTATTAGAAAAAAAATATTCAATAACTTACAAGCTACACTAACTAAATAATATCCTGTGGTCTTTTTACCATTATCATATCTGAAAAATGCTTAAAATCTTTTATATTTTGTGTAACCAACAAAGCTTTATTATTTCTTGCCAAAATTGCATGAAGTGTATCTGATGTTCCCACCTCTTTTTGTTGAGATAACTCAAAAGCTTCTAACCAATCTTTTTTAGTACATAATACCTTTTTCAATATACATAAACGATGTAAAAGAGTAAACATCTGCTCAATCACCTCATCACAATAAGCTTTTTTAAGCTCGAATATCACACAATCAGATAATATAATAGTACCTTTTCTATAGATAATAGTAAGTAGTAACGTACTTGCATACTCTCCATAGGTATAACCATTATAACCTATTCTGTTTTCATAATAATCTCTCCAAATACACGTATCTAGATAATATACAGCCATACATACTAAAAAACTATAGTATAAAAATAACTATGGTGTGCCATAACACAAATAATAACAACTTTTTCGGACATCTACAACCTATCCAACACCAAATGCACTGCATAACTCATCCAACCAACTAAAAAAAATTCTATACCAAAAAAAAGCAAGGGAATACAAAACACTACTGATCCCAACCATGTATGACTAAATCCACGATGTCGCAACAAATGAATAAACAATAATAACAACAACAATCCTATGGTTGCCCACATATAATCAAAAACTACAAAAAACAAACACATCACAAGTACTATAGGCATCATCCATGTTCTAATTTTACTCGTACCAATATCAATATCTGGCAGTAAACCATACAGTACAATAAGAGGAAAACAAAGTAACCACAATAACCAATCAATAGCAAAAGAAAAAAAGAAATGCACCACATACAATAGACCATACACGATAATAAGACTACCAATACTATGAACAATATAATTAGGCATACACTATGACATCACAATACATTTATAAATATAGTATTTTTCTGTATAACTATGGTTATTAACAGACACGGGAAAAAAGTTTTTCCACAACAAGAACAAGTAGAACGATTACGTATTCCTAAACCTCCTGAAACATTAGGTATTTTAGACCAACGAGTAGGAGGCTCTCGCATGAAAGTACGTTGTATGGATGGAAAAATGCGTTTATGCAGAATTCCTGGAAAATTAAAGCGAAAACTATGGGTTCGTGAAGGAGATGTTTTAATTATTCAACCTTGGGAATTTGAAGGGGATGAAAAAGGAGATGTTATTTACAAATACAAACCTGTACAAGTGCAAGCATTAAAAAAACGTGGTTTACTTGATGAATTATCTGATTTAGAAGAATTTTAAGAAGTTTTAACTTCTTTTTTTGTATAACTCACATATAATATATACACAGCTCCTAACGTAATACATACATCTGCAACATTAAAAATAGGAAACATCCAAATATGTACATAATCTAATACGCCACCGTATATGATTCTATCAATAGTATTCCCTAACGCTCCCCCTAAAATACAAGCAAACCCTATGTGATACCTACTTGGTTGTGTATAAGCAACATACAACAAAAACAGCATAATAAATATACTTAATCCAAAAAAAAACATATTACCAGATTGTCCTATACCAAAAGCAATACCCGTATTATAAATATGCGTAATATACACATAAGGCAATAATTGAATGGGCTGCTCAAGATATATATATACTAAATGTTTAATGGACCGATCTAATACAAACAATAACAGAGCAACAATAAGCATGACTATATATGACTTTTTTTTAATATCTACCATCGTTTAGAACGTTCTAAATTATCCACACGAGTTGCTAAATGATCAATACTTGCTTTAATAGTTTCCAAACGAGACAAAATAAGTTCAATATCACGCGGATGAATAGATTGTTGTGCTGAAGATTGCTGTTCCCCACTCCACTGATGTTGAGGATAGGTCTGTTGAGCAGTTTGGGAAAATGCTGAATCAAACTGTTGCGATTGAGTATCTTGATATGATGAAGTATCTAAAGTCGAAGGTTGATTAAACTGTTGTTGCTGATCAAATGGTTGCTGTGAAGAAGCAGATGGTGATGCCTCCCCTAAACCTAAAGATCCCAAATCAGCATTCAAGTCAAATTCATCTTTTTTTTTCCAAAACTTTAATTTATCAAAATCCATAGGTATGTTATCCATAATAAATATTTATAAATATTGTCTTTATATGGGTGTGTCCAGAATGGTATAAATTTGTATACTACATCAGCATTTACCATTCATCCTTCATGGAATTTTGCCTCATCAAGCCTGCATGTCCTTATAAATCGA
>JBLKON010000058.1:0-5986 GCA_047602725.1 Candidatus Woesearchaeota archaeon | reverse complement strand
TTTATATTTCCAGGTACTTTAGAGCGTATTGTTGAACCAATAGCATCTCAAGCTCAAGATATTTCACAAAAAGCAGCATAATCTTTTTAAATCTGTAACCTGATGCCATAGTATGGCAACATTAATCTTATTACGACATGGTCAAAGTCAATGGAATCAAGAAAATCGGTTTACCGGATGGACTGATGTAGATTTATCTTTAACAGGAAAAGACGAAGCGCTACGAGCAGGTCAACTCCTCAAACAACATAATCTTATGCCTAGTATTGCTTTTAGCTCACTACTTAAACGCGCGATACATACGTGCCATATTGTTTTAGATGAACTGGATCGCATTTGGATTCCTATCTATAAAGATGTTGCTTTAAATGAGCGACACTATGGAGCTTTACAAGGTTTAAATAAAGAAGAAACAGCTAAACAATACAGCGCAGAACAAGTCTTTATTTGGCGACGCAGTTATGATGTACAACCTCCTGCACTGGATGACGAAGATGAACGCCATCCTCAACGTGATACTCGTTATGTAGATTATACTCCAGCAACAGAGAGTTTACATGATACGGTTGCTAGAGTCATACCATATTTTGAACAAGAAATTGCTCCTTATTTACAAGAAGAAAAAACAGTACTTATTGCTGCGCATGGTAATAGTTTGCGTGCTTTAATGAAGCATTTAGAACAGATTTCTGATACTGACATTACACAAGTTGAGTTACCTACCGGAAAACCTTTGATCTATGAATTGGATGATATTTTAGCAGTAAAAAAGAAATATTTTTTGGAATAGATTTAAAAACCTTTTAGGGTTTCTTTTCTATGCGCAGAGGTAGCGAAGTGGTCAAACGCGGCAGACTCAAGATCTGTTCCCATCGGGTTCGGGGGTTCGAATCCCTTCCTCTGCATTACTATTATTCTTTTACAATATGGGATTCGAACGTACGGAAAATGAAACATTTTCCTAATTTGAGCAAAGCTCAAATAATCCCTTCCTCTGCAATTTTTTCTAAAAATTGACTAAAGGAGGCTGACGCTATCAAGGTTCAAAGAACGTAAAATGCTTTACACCATTGAAGTCTTGAATTATCAAAATTACATCAGTTTGGACCTTTAACTATACTTTTATAAATATACTACTATCAATTATTATCACATGGAACAAGATTCACAACTCAAACAAAGCTATCAATTACTTATGCAACACAAAATCATTATTCTTCCCATTCTGTTAAGCATCATTTTACCTATTATTGTTTTACTTTTTTTTTTAGTCTTTTCTACTTATAATACAGCAATCGAACAGTTTGTTAATGAACAACTTGTTACTGCTGATGTAACTTCTGCTTTTATGTATTTTATAAGCATGCTTGCTGCTATACTATTTGTGAATTTTTACTTTACTTGTATGACATATGCATTAATCACTATGGCTGTCAAAAAGCTTCCTTTTACTCTTGCTACTACATTTTCAAAAACACATCATTACTTTTTGAGATTTTTGTATTTACGATTTTTAGTTATGGCTATTCTAGTTACCCCTTTAGTTATATTAGGTATATTAGGATTTTTACTTTATAATTTTACAATACTGCTTGGCATTATTGGTCTTATTTTTTTACCTTTTATACTCATAGCGTATCTTGCCTATGTTGTCTATATTTATTATATCTTTTTTTATGACACAACTTCCTTATACATAGAAGATACTAGTGCAACAAGTGCACTCAAACACAGTTTTGCTATTAGCAAACATCATTTTAGATATATTATGGTTGTCTTTCTTATTATGGTTGGCTTTTATTTTCTTATGAAAAGTATTAATCAAACATTTACTTTAGGATCATCTCTTTTTTTAGAAAGCTCTTCTATGGCACTCATGGTTGTAGGGGTACTCTTATTGATACTTGTTGTTATTATTGAATCTATATATAGTGCATTTATCCATATGTATTGGTTTGAATCCTATAAAAATCTTGAAGATGGAACACATAGCTGAGCAAGCTCGTACTAGTTTAGGGCCTTATTGTATGTCTATTTGTCAAGCTAAATGTTGCAAATTTGGACAATTAGTCATGAATAGACATGAGGCAGTTCCTTTTTTACAAAAATGTACAGATAAAAGTAAATTAACTGTTCATCAAAATGGTACGCATTATTTTAATCTTGCACCTGCGTGTCATAATTTACAAGATAGCAAATGTAGTATTTATACACAACGTCCTCAAACGTGCCGTGATTATCCAATCTATGTACGAGGCAACACGGTTATTTTGGCAAGCAGTTGTGAAGGATTTCAAATAGGTCTTTTAGATGACTATAAAAAAGAATGTGAAGCTTTAGGTGCGCGAGTGCTGATTCAATAATCTTCTTATGTGATTTGCATAATGCGCATACAAAAACTTTACCATTAATACCATAAACGTCCATGTTCGTATAGGTTTTGTTACAATACGTGTATGCTTGAGTGCTTGAATCACTTGCTTGGGAGTTTGAGCATCACTAAATAATGTTTTTGCATATCCTATTTGTTCTAAAAAATGCGTATCTGTATTGTTAATAAGGGGTTTAGTATAATATTTTGCTAATTCCACCACGCGTTTATTGTTTGGAAAATCCCACCAAACACTATAAAAACCATGAAATTCAAAAGAGTCAATTAATCCAGATTTTACCAAGTATTCTATTTCACTATCTTGTAACCCCATTTTAGGTATCTTACAATGCGCCAAGCAACAATGTATGTTTTTGTTATGCTTTTTTTTATAAGCTATAATATCTGTTAATGCGTCTAATTGATGTATCTTTTCAATATATATATTATCTGAAGCATAAAACAAAAGATGCATTTTTCCTTTTCGAGTAAAGGGAGTATGTGTAAAATATACTGTTTTTTCTATACCTGGAATCAACAGTACACCATACTGTGTAGCTATATGTGCACATTGCTTGGTATATATAGGCTTATCATGACACGTAATAGCTATACATGTAATACCTTTTTTTTTTACCTGTTTACACACGTCTTGCAGTGTATAAGAAATATTATAATCTTGTGGGTCTATATCAATATGATGATGAAAATCGCCAATCATACCTAGTGAATTTTGTAACGATTTATTAAGGTGACGCAAACTTTTTTAAAGCTCATTGATTTTAAATGCTCTATGAGTAGTTGGCATACACAGTTAGGTTTTCAACAATATCCCTTAGATCCTAGGTCAAATCCTGAATTGGTAGGGGTTGAGGAAATAGAACAGCAACTTGTTGCTTTTATTGAACAAGGAAATTTATGTTTACTTTCTGGTCCCACGGGCAGTGGAAAAACGTCTATGTTACATCGTATTACCCAGGATAGTTCATTGTCGCAATTTCGCTTTATTTACGCTTCTGCAGATGGTATAAAAGGTTCACAAACTATTGATGAGGTTTTTCATCAACATAAAACGGTGTGGGAACGTTTGACGTTTGCTAAATTACGTAATGTCGTTCTTTTATTAGATGAGGCGCATATTGCAACACGAGTTATGACTGAATCCATTAAAAGTAAATGGGGAGAGGTTTTTGATCATCCCATTATTCAAAGTGTGGTTATTTGTCAAATTGAAAGTCGCTTAGGTTCAAATTTTTCAGGTAGTTTTTCTGATAGATTAGGGCAACGAGTTATTCATATGCCTCGCCTAACTACTGTTCAACTTAAAGAGGTGCTGTATAAACGTTTACAAGCAAAATCTGAAAATTATGCTGAATTATTTGCTAAGGATGCTATGGAATTTTTAACATTTAATGCTAATGGTTCAGTTAGACAACTGTTAGAATATACGGATGCTGTATTTAGAATGTTCGCACAATTTAAAGAAGAAAATCCTTTATTAGATTATACGTATCAAATTACTAAAGAACATGTGTTTAATGCGTTACAAATGAGTAATTTGGTTATCAAAGAAAAACAATCTTCGCAAAGCAAATATATCTTTAAAAAGATTGAAAAAACCAAACATGCAAGGGATGCTGTTGAGTTTTTTGAACACCATGGTGCACTTACTTCTGTACAGTTAGCTGAAAAATTAGATGTTGATCAAAAAGATGCTCAAAAAGTTATTGATGCACTCAAAGCTATGGATGTTTTGATGGATGTAGATGATGAAACATTTGTGTTAACTCCTCATATGAAACAGGAATTAACTAGAGCTTAGGAGAAAAATAATTTTGAAAAGTACATATCTGTTTACAGGAATTTATGTTTTCTAATGTTTTTGCTTTATTATTAGCTATTTCTTGTAACAAACAGATACTTTTATCTAACATAAGACTTGCTGATGTATTTACTCTTTTTATGTTTTTTAACTGCAAAATAATGTCAAATATTTTTGCATATTGCACTATTCCTTTTGTTTGATACATGCTATATATGACATTAAAATCTTCATGTATTTTTAAAAAACTATCTTTTATAATAAATTGCATATACTTATGTATTTGTAATTGAAAATCATTTTTAGTATACAAACCATGTACTTTTTTCATATACACACACCAATCTAAGTCAGTATGTAAAGATTCCCACTGATAATCATGCTTTTGTATAGCATTTTGTTCAGAATGCAATCTATCAGCCCTTGTCTCTTCAGACAAATCAGGAACTTTTACTTGTATGATTACTGGTTTTTTATCTGGCCACATTAAATGAAAAATTAATTTTGCTTTCCTTCTATATGGTTCACTAGTAATAATATACACATCTCTTTTATCATATAATTTCAAGTCATACTTTAACATCATTTTAGTAAAAAATGCATTACCTACCGTGTCTCTACTATATTTTTCTTGTAAAACATGACTAAATTTATGATTTTGTAAATATTCTCCAAACATTTGTGCTTCTGTTTTTTCCTTGTATAATTCCCTACCATACCCAGAACAAATAATAGTTTTATTTTTTGGTATGTTCTTGATAACATACTGTAGCCGTACTAATGCATGAGGATATTTATCTATATTTTCTCTGATTGTACATCCTAAAACAACATATATTTTTTCTTTAAAAGGCCACATTATGCTCTCCTCACTTTTAATTGCATAGTTTGCCCTTGATACAGTGGATGTGCTAATATATATGCTTGCCAATCTTGTCGTGTTTTAAATGATTGCCACATATATTTATGCTCTGCAATACGTTGCAAATCTTGTTGTTGCTGTTCAAAATGCCACTGTTCATCCTTACCTATAATAGGTACACCTACCACTTGTATAGGTTTATTATACCACATAAAACGAAATACTAATTCTGTTTTTTGTGCATATGGTTTACTCGTAATAATGTGATGATATCCGTCTTTAGCCATTGGATACGTAAAAAATGCTGAACCAATAACGTCTAATGCATACGGTTCTTGTATAATGTGTTTTGATGCTACTCCTTTTTTTTGTAAATACTGTTGGGCATACCACGCACTTGATGGTTGGTGCACTCCTAATCCTGAACAAATAATGGGTTGTTTATGTTGCTGATACATCTCATAGGTGTGCTGCAGTAAAGACTCTATATGATACGCTAAGGGGTCACCTATATGAGGGCATACAACAATATACATAGAGAAATTTTATGAGGCTCATGCTTTAAATATTACGGTTTTTGGGAGACTATGTGTATACCAAATGCACTTGCATTTGAGTTCCTTGAGTATGATAGAATGTAGATTTTCCCGATAATTTCAACATCTTTAATACCCTTTTTCTCTTCCCATATATATTAAGTGTGGGATCAATAATCATATCTTTATAAACAATATAGGCATGCCTTTGTTGGTCATCATCTTTTTTTGAATACTCTATTTTAATATTGTGACCTTGACTTATTCCAAGGAAAAGTAATAAACCAGCTCTGTGTCTACAATGAGCACTTTTTGAATATAATATTTCTCCTAATGATTCATTATCTATAGTATTGTATTTTGGTAGTATAAAAAAATTCATAATTTTTTCTAAT
>JBLKON010000057.1:0-6000 GCA_047602725.1 Candidatus Woesearchaeota archaeon | reverse complement strand
TGCACGAAATGGTCATTCGTATTTTTATTCAAGAATATAATGAAGCCATACAATCAGTCAAATGATAACACTACCAACATATTTCTTATCTATTCTATGCTACATCACTCAACATACAACATTTATAAATAAACTTACACACATAACACAAAGAACACAATATTTATATATTACTTCATACACATAATATTATGATAGCACAAAAATATACCATTGAATTGTATGCCCAAAAACATAATCTCACCAAACAATCTGCTATCAACAAACTACATCTTCTCAAAAAAAAAGGATATGTACACGTCTCAGGTGGCGCACATCAAAAAAGAATCTACACACTCTACACCGTACCCACAAAACCAACCAATGGCTTTTATGACATAGTAAATAAATATAGCCCTGAAAAATTAGTACCAGCTTTCAAGCATTACACGTATGGCAACTATACTATTGAACACGCAATTATTGATGGTATCCATATCAATGACGTAAGAACAACAGATGCAACCATGCATTTATTTAGACATATAACAAATTGGAAAAGACTATTCACCCTTGCTAAAAAAAGAAACTGTACACAACAAGTACTTTTTTTATATAAAAAAGCCAGAAAACTACTTAAAGTTAAAAGACTACCAGGATACTATGATAAATATTGAAGATCAACAAACATCATTTTTACTTATAAGCAATTTGCTTAAAAAAGATATTGATGCCCTTGCTATTGGCGGAACTGCCATGATGCTATTAGGATACAAAACAACAACAAAAGATATTGATATTGTATTTACCAATAACACAGACAGACAACATTTTATTGATGCTATTTGTCATCTTGGATATACACAAAAAAGCATAACACACATCTATGATAAAAAAAGATGTACTCACAAAAACAAACCACTTATGTTTTGCAGAAACGATGAACGATTTGATCTATTTGTATCTGATGTATTTGGTTACCATATACAACAAACATCATTTTTACAGCGTCATGATTTTATAGGTACTACCGAATTTCGTTTATACACTCCACCTATTGAAGAACTCATACTGCTTAAAGCAATTACAAGAAGAGAAAAAGACATAGAAGATATACATACTATCTTAAACATAGAAAAAAAAATTGATTGGAATACTATTATACAAAAAGCAATACAACAACAAAAACATAATACATGGATACTTATTGACCTAGAAGAAGTTATGCAAGAACTTAAAACAAGTACCTTTATACCTCAAAAACATTTCAAAACTATCTATAGCGCACTACCATAATTACACTATACAAAAAACTCATAAACTACCACACGCATACATACACCATGAAATCATTTATACAACATACCACCAGAGATTTACTTGGCCTAGGTAGCTGGATTATGTACCTACTTGTTCTTGCGCGATCTATGATTGACATGTATCGTCCTTTTGTTGACCAAATGCTTATAGCAGGTATGTTCTTACTTTTACTATACTTTACAATACCACATAATGGATATACTGCACGTATTATTGTTATAGCTTATTTTACTTCATTATTCTATCAAAGTACTGGCTTTACTATCTTTATTAGTATCATAACACTACTTATTATATATAGTGCACTACAACATGACACAAAAAAAAATATCGTAATAGGATGCATAATCGGTGGTACAGCAACAGCACTAGGATATTTCATACCTACACTCTACACAATATAAACAACATCATTACTACTCAAAACGCGTACAAAAGAGTAACATATATAAAGTAGTATTTCGAATTTATATCCAAATAGTAAATAAAGGGGTGTTTACGACAATGATTATAAAAGAAGATTTTTTGAACAAACTACGACGATACTTCGTATTAAATCTGTACGAAGTAAAAATATGGACAGCGTTACTCTCGCGAGGTGTTTCTACAGCAGGAGAACTTTCTGATATTGCAGACGTTCCTCGCTCACGAAGCTATGACGTATTAGAATCCTTAGAAAAAAAAGGATTTGTAGTCATGAAATTAGGTAAACCAATAAAATATATTGCAGTAGATCCTAATGAGGTAGTAAAACGAGTTAAGAAAAACATTGACAATGATGCTAAAGAAAAAATTGAACGTTTAACTAATTTAGACAAAACTGAAATTTTAGATGAATTAGTCTCTTTACACACCAATGGTGTTGAATTAGTAGAACCAACCGATTTATCTGGTTCACTTCGTGGAAGACATAATGTGTACAACCACATGGAACTCACTATTTCTCAAGCAGAAAAAACAGTTACCATTATGAGTACTACCCAAGGTCTTATGCGAAAGGTGGAAGGCTTTAAAGAAATTTTTGCAAAACTCCACAAGCACGGTGTACAAATTCGTGTAGCAGCACCTCTTACTCAAGAATGTGCTGATGCAGTAAAAGAAATTTCTAAGTATGCTGAAGTACGCCATACAGATATTGGCGGTCGCTATATTGTCGTTGATGGAAAGGAATTAGTCTTTATGATTATGAACTGTGCTGATGTACATCCAACCTATGATGTTGGCATTTGGGTTAATACTCCTTTCTTTGCTAAATCATTAGAAGATTTATTTGAATTAGCATGGAAAGAAATGAAACCTGCACAAAAAGTAATTAAAGTTAAATAATTTCTTTTATTTCATTTTTTGTTTTTTCACTTTCTTTACTCACTTTATCTATACGATTATCAATTTCTCCCAAAAAATCTTTATCTTGTTCTAACAACACTTGAGCTTCTTGTGAAAGTGTTTGTGCTAAATGATCAAACTCATGCGTTCTATCTTCAGCAACTTGTTCTTTTTGCTCTTCAACCGATTCAAAATCATCTACATGTTTTTGAGAAGGAAAATGAACAGTACCAAATAATTTTTCACGCTCTTCTTTAGAATGCAATTCAAAATAATCAGAAAATTTTTGTGTCAATCGTAACACATACGTTCTTCCTGATTTTTCACGAGTAATAAAACCAGCTTGTTCTAATTCAGCCAAATGTTCATAAGCACTTGCCGAACGTATATCAATAAGCTCTGACTGTTTCATAGGAGCTTTCCAAGCTAAAATAGCTAATGTTTCCATTGTAGCTTTAGATAATTCTGTACGTGCAATAATTTTTTGCACCACACCAGCATATGCTTCTTTAACCGTTAGTTTCCAAAAATTTCCTTCATCAAAGATAACTAACGCACCATCTTGCTGTTTATACGTTTCTTGCAATGTACGTAAATACTTAAGCACCTGTTTTTTAGAACTAGCAGTTAACTGCATCAACTCTTCAACACTAATTTTATTGCCAACGGCAAACAAAATTGCTTCAATTTCATGTAAGCTCATGGTAATAAATATTTTTCCCCTTCTTGTTTTATTTTTTGTTGTTCTAATAATATATTCAAATAAGCGTCTAAATGTTCTTCTTTAATACCAATAGCCTGTGAAATAGTTTGCTTTGTTTGTGGTCCTAAATGTAATAACACAACAATAGCATTTTGCGTAATAATTTGATTATTATGCACCAAAATTTTATTTAATTGATTAGCATCTTGCAATTGTTGATTAACCGTATGCAATTTAGCAATAAAATCATTAACCACATCATTTACTTCATTAACATGAAATTTAAAATACTCAGGCTCATCCAATTCAACTGAAGATGGCGTATAATCCAAACAAAAATTCAACACAGCAGGAATATTCTCAAACCACATATCTAATTCTGAAAAAGCAGAAAATAAATTACCTTCATGCTTAGCACCTTTATGCACCGTTTTATGTTCTACCAAATAAAGCTCATTTGATTCTATTTCTTTGATAAATTGCTTTAGACTCTTTTCTACATGATCTTTTGGCTTTCCAATGACTTGCAAAACAACCCTTGCTTTAAGATGTCCTTCATCTTTTCGTTCTTGTAATGTTTTCATACCCACATAAAACAATGCTTATCTTTTATACTTTATGGTTATCAGCACCAAAAAAGCACAAAAAACAAGTAAACCTATAGCCCCATACAACACATGTTGTAATGATGTGTGCACATACGGTACAAACGTATAGGATACTGGTTGTGGAACAACAGGCTCATGTTCCACCAGATACACAAATGCACCCTGTTGAGCAAGACCGACAATATCATGTCGATACAAAGATAAAGGCACATGAGGATACAAGATAACTTCAAAACTTCCATTATACGTATGAATCGTTACTTGAGTACTCACTACAAACGTATTTTCTATCACAAGCATATCATCTTGCTCAACAACTACAAAACCTAACAAGAACAAGCTAATCAGACAAACGACGGCGATTTTCATAAGAACCAACTCCAGATCCTACCATCGTAGCTAGCGATTGTTGTAACCCATTTTGTTCAAACACCCCAGGGCACGCATCCATACGTTGATGCACATCCATAACAGACAACAAATCTTGATGAAAACCACTATGTATTTCTGAAACCTGTCCTTCAATAATAGAAAGTCCTCTATACAAAATACTAGAAGCATCAAAAACATTAATGGCAGCATTATAAGCCGTATTAATACGTTGTAACGTTGTACATAAACTTCGTGAACGCTGTCCCAAACGTTGTGATACATACAATACTTCTCCCATCAATTCTTCAACTTGACTCAAATAGGCAACTTCACGTTCTGAATACCCTACTCTATCCACAGATAACCCAAACGAATGTAAAGAATTACGAATTAATCGTCGTTGTGCTAATGCTTCTTTGGTAAGTTCACTAGGTGCAGGTTTTAAACCATGAATAAGTCCCTTATATCCTTCAAACTGTTTACGCTCTTTGTCACGTGTATCAATTTGCGTATCAATAAATTTCTGCAACTCCTCAATTTGTTCTTCTAATTGCTGTTGAGCAACTTCTGTAGTAGTATTTAGGACTTGAGCACCTTGCAACATACCATTAATTAAAGTTTGTTTGGTAGGAACCCTATATCCCATACGCGCCTTCAGTGCACAATATGCCTTAAAACAAGCATTCAGAGGCACAGAGCGCTCACAGCGAATCACTTGAGACAATTGCCCTTGTTGCTCTTGCAATTGATGCACACTACGTTCTAATTGCCCCAAATTCACAGGTGGTTGCACAAGCTGTTGTAAATTATCCATACATAGATATGAACAGTACCCAAACATAAAAACTCCCCCACAAAACGCGAAAAAAAACAACATTTTTGGGACAAAACCTTTATAAATGAACTAAAATTTACCCTACACATCAAGAGATACTTCGGTGCAAGCTTAGGTATACTGGCGAGAACTACTCGTTTCTTGATGGAGATTAAACAATGGCAAGAATGCATAGTGGAGCTAAAGGGAAAAGTGGCTCAAAAAGACCAGGACAAAAGGCTGAATTTGTAAGTTATTCAGCAAAGGAAGTAGAAATGCTTGTAGCAAAATTAGCTAAAGAAGGTATGAGTGGATCGTTAATTGGTTTAACGCTTCGTGATACGTATGGTATTCCAAACGTTCAAGATGTTACTGGAAAACCTATTTTACAATTATTAGAAGAAAAAAAATTAACTCCAGAATTACCTGAAGATTTATTAGCATTAATTAAAAAAGCAGTACAAGTAAATAAACACTTGCAAGAAAACAAGCAAGATAAAACTGCACGTCGTGGTTTACAATTAACAACGTCTAAGATTTTTAGATTAACTAAATACTATAAATCTACAGGAAAACTAGATAAATCTTGGAAGTTTAAAGTAGAAGATGCTGGATATTATATCCAATAATTTTTTTCTTTAATACAATAACTACAAAATTACACACCTAAAAACTGTAACACACCGTACACTAAAAAAGCAGGCCACACTATTGCTTTTAACACTCCTAACACACCTACCCAAAATCCAGTCGCTGTAGTAATAAAATAAACTATTGCTCCTATAAAACCAACAAAGTATACCAAACTTCCACAATCACAACTAGATATTTTTTTAGTGGAACAACAACCATTGTCACATTCTTGATCAATTTTTTTA
>JBLKON010000056.1:0-6008 GCA_047602725.1 Candidatus Woesearchaeota archaeon | reverse complement strand
TTCATCGCAGAAAAAATACTAGCAAACTCATTTATTTGAGTTTGCTTTTTTTCTTAAAAGTTCATTCGGAGATACTGGTATATGCGTAAAACTTATAATAGAGTACAAAATTGTTTGGTATATGCAAGATGCAATTAGCTGTGGAGCTGTCTTATTTAGAATACAAAACGCACACGTAGAGTATTTGCTCATTAAACAACGTAGTCAACGCTGGGCTTTTCCTAAAGGACATATTGAAGATGGTGAAACGCATCAACAAACAGCATTACGTGAAATATTTGAAGAAACTGGTTATCAATCTCTACTCATTGAAGAATTTAAAGAAGAAATATTATATGAAAGTGTCAACAAACTAGTATACTTTTTTTTAGCACAATCGTTGGGAAAACAAATTAAAAAACCAAATCCTCAAGAAATTTTAGATGTACAATGGTATTCATTTGAACAAGCTGCACAAACACTAGGACATCCCCATCAAATTGAATTATTACAAAAAGCACATAACTATATTATACAACATTTTATGTAGTACTTCTTATCTAAACCAATTCTTATCTAAACTAATACATGATAATACAATAATAATACTTTTGCTTTATATTAACATAATACAATAAAAGTATCTACAATAACAAATCAAACACCAAATCATCCAACCATCTTCACAACAGCTAAAGCTTTAAATATCTTCACTTTATAACTATAACATATGGAACAACCACAAACATATGATGCAACTATTGAAGAAAAAAAATGTTTACAACTCTGGCAACAACATAAAGTATACAAAACAGATACCAGCAAACCAACTCAACCGGTGTTTGCCATAGACACACCTCCACCAACAATGAGTGGACGTATGCATATTGGTCACTCATTTTCGTATGCACAACAAGATTGTATCGCACGCTTTAAACGATTGCAAGGATATCATATTTTTTTCCCTTTTGGTACTGATGACAATGGACTTCCTACCGAAAAACTTGTACAAAAAGAAAAAAAAGTAGTCAGTACTCGCATGGATAGACAAGCATTCATTGCATTATGTAATACTTATTTAGAAGAACAACGTCCTCAATTTGTGCAAGACTGGAAAGACTTAGGAGTAAGTTGTGATTTTGATATGCCTTATTCTACTATCAATGATCATTGTAGAAAAATAGCACAACAATCTTTTTTATCATTAGCAAAAAAAAAATTAGTCTATCGTAAACAATCTCCTGTCATTTGGGACACAGTATTTCAAACAGCTATTGCACAAGCTGAATTAGAAGACATACAAAAAGAAACTTGGTTTAATGACATTGTCTTTGAAGGTCCCCAAAAAGAACAACTTATCATTGCTACCACACGTCCTGAATTATTAGGTGCTTGTGTGTGTCTTTTTGTACATCCACAAGATACACGCTACACGCATTTGGTAGGTAAACAAGCAAAGTCTCCCTTGTACCAACACAGTGTTCCTATTTTAACAGATGAAAAAGTAGATCCACAAAAAGGAACAGGTATGGTTATGTGTTGTACCTTTGGTGACCAAACAGATATTGAATGGTACAAAAAACATCAACTTCCACTCAAAATGATTATTACCAAAGATGGTAAAATGAACGATCTTGCAGGGCCTTATGCTAACCAAAACATTAGTGAAGCACGTCAACATATTATTGATGATTTAAAAGAAGCAGGCCTATTAGTTCATCAACAAAAAATAACCCATACCGTTAATGTAGGAGAACGCTCTGGTGTACCTGTAGAAATAATTGATTCACCCCAATGGTATGTACAATATACTGACAAAAAAGAAGCATTTTTACAACAATCTGCTCAACTCCAATGGTTTCCTCCTCACATGAAACACCGATTAGACAATTGGATAAAGGGATTACATTGGGATTGGTCCATTGCACGACAACGCAGTTTTGGTATTCCTATTCCTGTATGGTACGATGCCCAAGGCAACATTTATTATGCTGATGAATCCCAACTTCCCGTTGATCCACTCAAAGAGAGACCATTAGGAGTTGCTGATGATATTGCATTAACACCTGAAACAGATGTATTTGATACGTGGTTTACTTCTGCAAGCACCCCATTTATTGCTCGTGAATTACTCAAAGGTACTCCATTGTATGACGCTGTATTTCCTATGAGCTTACGCCCACAAGCACACGACATTATTAGTTTTTGGCTGTTTTATACCATGGCAAAAACCCAATTACTTCATGAACAATTACCTTGGAAAGATGTTATTGTATCAGGATGGGTATTAGATCCTCATGGTAAAAAAATGAGTAAATCAAAAGGAAACATTATTGCTCCACAAGTATATATGCAAAAATATAGTGCAGATGCTTTACGTTACGCAGCATGTATTGTAAAACTTGGAGATGATACCCCTTTCCAAGAAAAAGATGTACAAACAGGACAAAAAATTGTGATGAAACTATGGAATGTTTCTAAATTTGTAAACCTACAAATGCAAACGTATGATGGCAAAAAACCAGAAGAATTACAAGCGTTTGACAGCTGGATGCTACATGAATTGTATAGCCTTATTCCTCAAGTAACTCAATGTTATGAACAGTATGAAGTATACAAAGCACGAACGTTATTAGATACTTTCTTTTGGAATGTATTATGTGATAATTATATTGAAATTGTTAAAGGACGTTTGTATAATGATGAGCAAAAAAAGAAAAGCGCACAATATGCACTTACAACCTGTTTTGAAGCTCTATGTGTCATGTATGCACCCATTATGCCTTTTGTAACAGAAGCGGTCTATCAATATGTATTACGTCCAGTATTACAAAAGGAGTCCATAAGTATACATCAACAATCATGGCCTACTGCTAAAGCTTGTATTGTACCAGAACATGCTCACATTGCGTTACAAACAGTAACTGATATTCGCAGATATAAAGCATCACAACAAGTAAGCTTGAAAACTCCTGTTAAGATATTATATACTACACTTGACTTACGTGAATGGCAACAAGATATTACCAATGCACTACAAGTACAAGACATAAAACAAGTACAAACACTACCTGATGATTGCCAAAAAGTAAATGAGCATATTGGTTTTGTTTTAGGTGAAGCGCAAAAAAAGTGAATGAGAAAAAGGTAATTAATAGAAAAGTGTTTATCACAATTCCCTTTTCAATACACAACTTTTAAAAATCACTACCACCTCAAACAGCTCATGGAATGGTTTACACAATTAGCATTAGGAATGAAAATAGAAATTATCTTGTCAATATGTTTTAGTATAGCACTCATTAGCTATCTTATATACAGAAGAAAGTATGTTACGTTTCAAAATATTTTTGCACCGTTCTTATACATTTTTATGCTTCGCAGACAATGGGGCATAAAACTTATGGATCACATTGGTAAAAAATACGGTGAAGCAGTAAAACTCTTTGGTCTTATTGGTATAGGAGTAGGTTTTGTTGCCATGGGATTAATGGTAGCATTATTTGGAATGCTGTTGTATTGGCTATTTACCGAACCAGCAAAAGCAGCATTAGCACCAGCAGTTCCTTTTGTGAGTTTTCCTGGTTTAGGGTTTTTAGGATTTACACATTGGATTTTAGCCATTGCCTTTTTAGTTATTGTCCACGAGTTTGCTCATGGTATGGTTGCACGTGCTTACGGTATTCCTATTAAATCAAGTGGTATTGCTGTATTAGGATTACTTGCTCCAATTTTCCCTGCAGCTTTTGTAGAACCTGACGAAAAAGTAATGGCAAAAAAAAGTGATGTAGTACAATACAGTGTACTAGGTGCCGGATCATTTATGAATCTATGTTGGTTTGTCTTTTTTTGGCTACTTATGCTTCTTATTGTAAGTCCTGCTTTTGTTGCCATGACAGCTCCCACAGGTTTTTCATTTGAATATGCAGGCAACGATGTTCCTGTGTATCTAGCTGGTGTACCTGAACAAACGCTTATTACAGGTTTTAATAACGTCAGTATTGACAGTGCTGACAGCATGATACAAACCGTACAACACTTATCAGCAGGAGAAATTATATATCTAACAACTATTGATGGACAAACGTATGAAGTCGTATTACAACAACATCCAGAGGATGAACACAGAGCATATGTGGGTATGATTAATATTATGAATCATCGCGATTTTACTACCACCTTCAAACCAATTGGAGCTGCATTTTTATGGTTTCACGACTTAATCAAATGGCTTATTATCTTCAACTTAATGGTTGGTATCTTTAACATGTTACCATTAGTGATAACTGACGGTGGTCAAATGTTTAGAATTGCAGTAGCTAAAACAACAGGCAGTGTACAAACGGCAAATAAAATAACGGTACTACTAGGATTCATATTTGGATTTATTATATTAGCCGGTATTGGGGTGTGGGTATTTGGTTTGGCATAATTTTTTTATGCACCCTTATGACGTACACAGTATTATAGATAATATCAAAGAGCGCTCTATACTGCACCAAAAAAAAAAGATAAGCTTATCACATAACATTGCTCAAAGTTTGCAAGCATTAGATACCTTTGCTCAACACGTCATTACTCAACAAGATACGTGTCACCATACCACCTTTCATGTGCTTAACCATACGGATGCTTTTACACTCAATCACATACCTACACCTTTACTAAAAAAATGGTTTGGTTCTGAAATTATAGCACACATTCATGCATTTCAAATGCATAAACAACCTTCTAAAGCATTATGCAGTGCTGTAGTTGATGTGTATCATATGCATGCATATTGTACATTTTTATCCCACCAACTACACATGATACAAAAAGCTAAACAATCCATACATCAAGCCGATGCACACTGGATACACTACATTCAACAACACATTCAAGACACGCATATGCAAGAATGCATACATCTGAGCAGATTAAGTCATCAACATCAATTTGTACAACAATTTTTACAATAATTACACTTTATGTAAAAGAATTTCAATAACAGAAACACGCACTTCTTTTCCTTCTTGATTCGTAAACGTTTCAGAATCAATACTAATATGTTTAACAGCAATAGTTGCTTTCAAAAAACGCTTCACAGCAACTTCACATACATCAACAGCTTTAGAAATAAATTTGCCTCTACTTTTAACCATAACTTGCGTTGCATTTTTAGTAGTAAATTGCATCACAATTGCAGTAACATAATTCATAAATGCCTTATCACCGACAAATATGATATTGTCTTGTTCATTCATACTGCATGTTTTTGTTGTCCTTTTACTAAACGAGAAGCGTATCCTGCAACAATGTTACGGATTTTTTTAGATTGGACTTGTGCAATGTCATTGACCACTGTTTTGTTATGTGTAAAATCAGTAGTAAACTTGTCACTAGATGCCATTAACATACGAGTTAATCGTTTGGTTTGTTGTGTTTTAATTCTACCCATACACTATGAAAACAGGAAGGTATTTATAAATTTTTGTAAAAAACAACGCTATAAAGTGTACAAACAACGCTCCAAAAGCAACACAAAAAGAAACATTTATAAATCGCTTCAAAATACTCAAGTATCATGCCAAAAGAACAAACAGTAAGTAAAAGAAAATTTACCGGTGGACGGTTAAAGACGTATCGAAAATTGCGACAATATGCAGTAGGTTCTCAACCAACGTTAACCAATTTAGATGTTAAAAAAGTTAAGCAAATACGTGTTATAGGTGGAAACATCAAACGTCGTTTGGCTGCTGTTGATTATATTACCGTAACTGATGGTAAAACATCAAGCAAACAAAAAATAAGCACCGTATTAGAAAATGGTGCTAATCGTAACTATGTACGTCGAAATTTTTTAGTAAAAGGTGCCATTGTACAAACTGAAGCTGGAAAGGTTCGTATTACCAGTAGACCTGGCCAAGTAGCAACATTAAGTGGCGTTTTAGTTAAATAGTTTTTTACTCTATCAGTATCTCCGAATGAACTTTTAAGAAAAAAAGCAAACTCAAATAAATGAGTTTGCTAGTATTTTTTCTGCGATG
>JBLKON010000055.1:0-6064 GCA_047602725.1 Candidatus Woesearchaeota archaeon | reverse complement strand
CTGAATGAGTAATGTAAAATTGGTGTCAAAATCATCATTCTAACACACTCAAGGAATCTCTATTCGGAGATACTGTTATAAGATATTTTTGATAATATAGATTCTACATAAAGTATATATAGGAGCATACCATTACCTACTATATGAAAACGGGAGTAAGTGTGATGGATGCCATGACTAAACATCCAGTAACCATAACAAAAGAAACTACGATTCAACAGTGTGCTCAACAGATGAAACAACATGATGTAGGTTCGTTATTAATTGTAGAACATGGTACATTTATTGGTATTGTGACAGAACAAGATATTGTGTATAGAGCAGTTGCTCAACATATAGATACAGCTACTACTCCGGCAAAAGATATTATGTCATCTACTATTTATACTATAGGTCCGGATGTTGACTTATATGATGCGTTAGTGCATATGCGAGATGCGTCTATTAGACAACTTCCTATTGTACAAGATGGTAAGCTGTTAGGATATTTAACATTAAAAGATGTATTAAAAATTCAACCCGATTTGTTTGATTTACTCGTAGAGCATATAGAATTGCGCGAAGAGGAACGCAAATTAGGAATACAAAGCGATACCTTTTAAAGTTTGTTTTTCTTAAGTTTCCCTATAATGGGAGAAAAGATAGCATTATTTAATCAACCCTTAACTGTTCGATACAGAGGTGTATTTGATATTGAAGGTATGTATAAAGCTATTATTTCTTGGATTAATGAGCAACAAATGGATTACCATGAAACAAAGTATAAAACAAAACCAGTAGATGCAGGTAGAGAAATAGAAATTGGTATGCTAGGTATTGTGGAGCTTAATGAATTTTATAGGTGGACTGTGAAAGTAGATGTGAAAGTTATTGAAGGAGATTTTGTAGATGTGGTACAAAATGGGGTTAATAAACGTATGATGCGAGGACGTATGTTGGTGAAAGTAAGTGGGGAATTAGAGCGTGATTATTCTGGTATTTTAGAAAAAAGTCCATTTTGGAAAAAAGTAGGAAAGGTGTTTTTTAAGCTGAATGAAATGGAAGAAGGTTTTAAAGAGCAAGATACGTATTTTTATAAAACAGTAGATTTACAAAAGACTATCAAACAAACATTAGGTATGGATACAGCGCAAGGTGCATTTTGATGGGAGAACGATTAATTGTAGTTGAACCAAAAAATTTGTCGTATACAGGATATTTTAAACTCAATGAATTATATTATATTATAGAAAAATGGTTAAAAGAAATGGGGTATGATAAAAAGGAAAAAGAGCATGATGTAATGGTATATCCAGAAGGAAAAACTATTTTTGTTCGCTTAATTCCTGATAAATCAGTATCTGAATTTATTAAACATGTTATTGAAATTAAATTACATATTAGTAATCTAAAAGATGTGACTATTACCGTTGATGGTAAACAAACTGCGGTGCAAGAAGGTAAAATAAACATAATGATAAGAGCCATACAAGAAGGAGATCAAGAAAATAGGTTTACTCAGCCATTTTGGTATTTTATGCGCTTGGTTATAGATAAATATTTGTTTGCTAATTTTATTAATGATCATACAAGTATACTTAAAGATGATGTACATATGTTATATACAGAAATGAGTGCTTATTTGAATATTAACAAATATCGCTTTAAGTAAATTTTTTAAAGAGTTCTTATTTACTAATCCCTGCAGGGGTAGCGAAGTGGTCAAACGCGGCGGCCTTAGGAGCCGTTCCTCACGGTTCAAGGGTTCGAATCCCTTCCTCTGCAGTTTAATAATATCTTTTACTCAATTTTTTTCTAAAACATTGTGAGCATTCCCTTGCAATTTTTTTTGTAAAAATTGACTAATAACATGCTGACGCTATCTAGATTATACCAACATATATGTTTTTTATATGTACTTTTAGTGTTTTGATTAAAATTTTCTTAAAAATTTGTTGGATTAAAGGATACTTCGTTATTAATATAATTGTGTCAACAATAATGAAAAGATATAATAAAAAATTACTTTTTAGCTACATACGCATCAAAATACTCAATTAAATCACCAGCTTGATGTACCTCTAGTCTATTAATAATAGAGGGCTCTTTGGTTGCAATACCACCAATAAAAGCTAAAACATCTGTTTTTTTAACGAACCCTTGTGCAACTAAATATTTAGTTACTGTATAAGCTGGTCTACTGGTTAATGCTTGTTCAATATATACAGGAGTCACACCCCATACCAACTCTAATTGTTGAGCAACAAGCTTATCATGAGTAACTGCCAATATTTTTTTATCTAATCGGAAACGGGAAATAAGCGAAGCACTAAAACCACTACGGGTAATACAAATAATCTTATCAATAGAAGCTCCCTTAACCATGTAATAAAGGGATTTGCTCAATTCAACACTTACGTCTCCATTAATAGTCATATCAATTCTGTTACGAATACGATGTTCTAGTTCTTTACAAATTCTAGCCATAATATCAACAGCTTGCACAGGATGTTTCCCAATAGCAGTTTCCCCCGAAAGCATAACCGTATCAGCACCATCAAGTACAGCATTAGCTACATCACTTACTTCAGCTCGTGTAGGAATAGGGTTAGCAATCATAGATTCTAGCATTTGCGTTGCTACAATAGAAATTTTTCCTGCTTGATTACATTTTTTAATAAGTAATTTTTGTAAAAATGGAATTTTTTCTTGAGGTAATTCAATACCTAAATCGCCTCGCGCAACCATAATACCGTCAGCAACTTCAAGAATTTCATCAATATTGTCAATACCTGCTTGACTTTCAATTTTTGCTATAATTTTTATATTCGTACCACTCAATAAGACCTTTAATTCTTGTACATCTTGTTTGTGACGTACAAAAGATTGAGCAATAAACTCTGCATCATTATCTTTTGCAAATTTAATGGATAACAAATCGCGTTCTGAGAGTGCTGGCATATGAATGGTTTTATGAGGAATATTAACACCTTTTTTAGGTTTTAATAAACCACCATTTTCAAACTCAACATCTACTGCATCTTCATATACTTTGACAATACGGGCAACAAATTTTCCATCATCAAAATAAATAATATCACCAATTTCTGCTTGTGTAACAAAATTATAGTTAAAACAGCGTTGATGTTTACTCGTAAATCCAATATGTAAAACTTCTTTGGCTTGCAATAAAATATCTTCTTGCATTAAAATACGTAATTCAGGCCCTTTAATGTCTATCATAATAGGTATAGATTTAATACTGCGAATAGTATCAATACGTTTTTTATATTCATTAAAATCGCCATGTGCTGTATTAATACGAGCACAGTTAATGCCTTTGTCAATCAATTGTTGTAACTGGTGTGGATCTTCACAAGAAGGTCCGATAGTCGCTATAATTTTAGTTTGTTTCATACGATATGTGAGATTTAGTAATCGCTTTATAAATATTACGACTGGACACTGGACAAGTGTGCAAAAACAGTATATAAACTTGACAGATATTCTATATAGTAAGGTGATACCATGAATGCAAACGACCCAAAACAGATACAACAACTTTTTTTGAAGCAAATACAGCAATTAACAAAACACTCATGGAGTTTGAGGTGATGCATGATGTATTATAATTATTATGCACAAACAGATATTATTGCTTTAGCAGAAGATGATATGATAGATGCCACTGAGGAAGGATTTATGTTAGGATATTTAGGAGCGTGATACTATGTTATGGAAAAAACACATACACTACACTTCATGGAGTACGTTTATGGATAAATGTACGTTTTTAGAACAATTAGCGTTTCAACAAGAGGTGAGACAGCAAAATTGTCGTAACTTTTAAAAACCCTTCTTGTTTTTTATAAAAGTATGGATGAGCGACCTATTTTAGGATTAATAGAAAAAGCAACAGTAAAGGGGACCAATAAAAAAGAATTAACCTTACTTGCACGTATTGATACAGGAGCACAAAACAGTTCTATTGATTTAGATATAGCTCAGCAATTGCAATTAGGTCCTATTATAAAGACAAAAACGATTCGTAACAGTCATGGACAAACATTGCGTCCGGTTATTCGTGTGCCTATTCATGTGGGTACCAAAGATGTTATAGAAGAGTTTACTATAGCTAATAGAAGTAAAATGAAGTATAAAATATTAATTGGACAAAATATACTTAATAAGGGATTTTTAATTGACCCACTAAAACGTGATCATTTATGAGTAATACGTATACAGCTGCAGTAATTAGTCTTAATAGTGAATCATCAAAAATGACTGTTGAGGCACTCAAAGAGTATTTTTCAGAGGTACATGCCCTTAATATCAAAAATATAGAGATAGTGTTGGGAGATAAAAATCCTATTTTATATGAGGGGAAACCACTTCCTGCTTTTGATTGTGTTATAGTAAAAGGTTCGTTTAGGTATGCAGCTATTGCAAATTCTATTACTAAAATTTTGTGGCCAACAACATATTTACCTATTTGTGCAGAGAGTTTTACGGTAGTACATGACAAGGTACTTACCCATATTCAAATGCAAAGTGCACATATTCCTATGCCTAAAACGTATTTAACATCTAGTGTAGTAGGAGCTAAAGAGTTACTAAAATTTGTACATTATCCTGTGGTGTTAAAATTCCCTCAAGGAACGCAGGGAAAAGGGGTTATGTTTGCCGATACGTATGCTGCAGCAAGTTCGTTATTGGATGCATTTGATACATTAAAGCAATCTGTACTTATTCAAGAATATGTAGAAACTAATGGTGAAGATATACGAGCATTTGTTATTGGTAACAAAGTAGTTGCAGCGATGAAGCGCAAAGCAGCTAGTGGTGAAAAGCGCTCAAATTTACATGCTGGTGGGTTAAGTGAAGCATTTGTATGCCCACCTGCAGTAGAAAAAATTGCAATTGAAACAGCTAAAGCTATTGGTGCTGAAATTTGTGGCGTTGATATTTTAGAATCTCATAAGTATCCAGTAGTTATTGAAGCAAATTTATCTCCTGGGTTACAAGGTATTACTAATGCAACTGGTAAAAATATTGCTGGTTTAATAGCTAAACATGTATATGAAAAAACAGTGGCATATAAAGCTGCACAAGGATCTCCTAATGCTCAAGACATTTTAGATGGTTTGCAAAAACAAAAAAAACCAGTTAATCCCCAATCCTTATTTGGAACATTAGATTGGAGAGGTAATAGAATATTGCTACCTGAGGCAATTACTAAGTTAAGTAGTCTTACAGAGCACGACGAGTGTACTATTACGATACATCCAGGAAAAATAGAAATAAAAAAGGGGTTATAGCGCTAAAGGCACTAAATTTTGTTTCACCCTACGTATTAATTCTTCTGGTTCAAAGGGTTTGACCATATAATCATCAGCACCAGAATTTATGGATTTAAATTTGTCTGTAATTTGGCTTTTAGCTGATAAAATCATAATAGGTGTTTTTTTTGTTTCTTGTAGGGCACGCAGCTGTCTAGCAACTTCAAAGCCATCAATATTAGGCATCATTAAATCTAAAATAACCATGTCAGGATGCTTAGCTTTAGCTAGTTTTAGCGCGTCCATTCCCGAAAATGCTTCAATGATTTCGTAGTCATCTTCTAGCGTTAGTTTAATTAAATTCACAATATGTGGTTCGTCATCAACTACTAAAATTTTTTTTTTCATATATTTCCCCTCCTAATGATTAACAATATTGTTAATCAATAAGGAATTTAGGGGTGTATGTGTTTATATAGATTGTGTACATAAAGTATATATTATTTAGTGGATTTTTGGTATGCTCAAGTGTTTGTAATAAATAAAAGAAATGAAATGAGTAAAGTAATAGTCGTAGAGAAATAATCCTTTATATGAGAAACTACTGCTCGTTGCAATTTCTCACCTAACAACGGATATACGGTTTAGGTCTTAGTTCTGGCTTCACCCAAATTTATTACGTTTCGTTTCAAAAAAATTTCTAAATCCCGATGTTAGGTGGAATTTTATTGTAACCCAAGTTTGACAGTTTGCTAATTCGTTTGACTCGGTTTCTTATTTGACAGTTGCGTACTTTTAGTGCTTTT
>JBLKON010000054.1:0-6124 GCA_047602725.1 Candidatus Woesearchaeota archaeon | reverse complement strand
TATAATAATTCTAATTCTTGTAAAATAGAACTGCTATCTAATTCATCTAAAATTTTAACATGAGTATGAGCATCAACCATAACTTGTTTTTTAATGCGTTTAACAACTTCATTAGGATGTACTGCCAAATACTTAATTGGTTTTCCTAATTTCATAACAATAAATCCTTTTTTTTCTAAGGTTTCTAAAACGTCATACGTACGAGATCGGGGAACATTAGCAATATCTGATAATTCTCCTGCTGTGGATACTCCACGAGATAATAATGCTGTCCATAATTTAGCCTCATAAGAATTTAAGCCAAAATCTTTCATTTTTTGTAACATATCTTTTTGTATAATCATGGTAATTCTCCTCGATATCTAAGTGGAATACTTTTCTTCTTTTTAAATATTACTATTTTTAAGTAACAAAATAATACTTTTACAAGGTTATTTATAAATAGTTATTTGTGTATAAGAAATATACTTGATGGAAACTGAGTTTTAAGGTAGATAAGGTCAAAATATAGTATTTTTTAGAATAACTACTGTGACACCTTGATTTCCTATGGAAGATAGATAATGTCTTTGATGTGGTGGGTGATATGTTGTTTATTGTTATATTTGATGTATAAAATTGAATATATGGTATTGGGTGTATATCGGTAATAGTGCTGTGTGTTTAATGTTATGCAATTAGAGTAGTGTAATAATATTTTATTAGTATGTTAATATTATATTACTATTATGTTATTATATTGTTCTTGTTATTATTCTATTACTGTATTATTATAGTATTATGTTGATATTATAATTATTGTCTTATTATTGTTATTATATTATTATAGTAATATCTTATTATTATACTTTTTTTATCATTATGTTATATTATTATACTATTATCTTATTATGTTATCATTATATCATGTTATTATTATATTATTATTATTTCTATATAGAAAATATATATAATATATTTATATATCAATTTTACATATATGATACATGTATTTATATACAATTTTTCATATAAAATTATATTATATTAATAATTTTTTTTTTAATTTTTTAATTACATATGATATTATACTGTATTATATTATTTTAATATACTATATTATCATCCATTATATTATCATACATATATGTAACCCATTTTACAGGTTATATTTCTTTTTTTATAGTATGTATCCACAATCACCCCAAACACACACCATTCTCATTTCCAATAAAAACTTTCCATAGGAAATCAAGGGGTTGGACTCTACAGGAAAGATTAATAAATACCCCTTGTTTCATATAGAATATGAGCAAATTAACCTCCTTTTTTAACCAATATTTAGAAAAAGACCAATTATTTAACAATAAAACAACCTTACTTTCTAATTATATTCCAGAAAGTGTCTTATATAGGGATGAACAAATAGAATTAGTTGCACAAGTGCTTGCACCAGCCTTAAAACAAGAAAAACCTTCAAATTTGTTTATTTATGGACCTACAGGGACAGGAAAAACATTGAGTATTAAACATGTAACACAGCAAATGCTTAGTATTGCTCAACAAAAACACATTCCTTTACATATTTCTTATTTGAATTGTAAATTAAAACGAGTAGCTGATACAGAATATAGATTAATTGCTCAATTATCACGAGATTTTGATAAAATTATTCCTGCAACAGGTTTACCTACTGATGAAGTATATAAAATATTTTTTGAAGCTTTAGACAAAAAAGAAGGTGTTATTATTATTATTTTAGATGAAATTGATCAATTAGTAAAAAAAGCAGGTGATGAAATTTTATATAATTTAACAAGAATTAATAGTGAATTAAAAAAATCTCAAGTTGCTATTATTGGTATTTCTAATGATTTAGTGTTTACTGAAGGGTTAGATGCTCGTGTAAAATCATCGTTATCTGAAGAAGAGTTAGTATTTCCTAAATATAATGCTTTACAAATTCAAAATATTTTGCGTGATAGAGCAAAAATAGCGTTTAAACCAGAAGCAGTAGCTGAAGGTGTAATAGAAAAATGTTCAGCTTATGCAGCAAGAGAACATGGTGATGTGCGTCGAGCTATTGATTTATTACGCGTTGCTGGAGAAATTGCAGAGCGAAAAGGGTTGGAGCGCGTTGAAATAGAACACTTAGATGAAGCTGAAGAAAAAATTGAGCGAGATAGAATGCAAGAAGTGGTTATGAGTCAACCTAAACAGCATCAAGTATGTTTATATGCTATCATTTTAGTGTGTGATAAACAAGAAAATAAACATACGTATGTATTAAAAGGAGAGGTTTATGAACATTATCGAGAATTATGTAATCATGTAGGTATTCGACCCTTAACTCAACGTAGAATTAGCGATATTATCACTGAATTAGATATGTTAGGAATTATTAATGCAAAAGTTATTTCTAAAGGACGGTTTGGTAGAACTCGCGAAATTATGCTTTCTATTCCGCAATCTAACAAACCAAAGATAGTCAAAATTTTACAAGAAAGCTGTGGGTTATGATTATTGCTTTATATGATAGATATCAATGTCTTAAACAACGTTTAGTAAAATCTCACACGGTATCTATTGCGTACGCACAAGGGCAAACGCATTGTATTGGTTTATTGTATGAAAAAACATATACTAAAAATGGACATCTTAAATTAGTTATAGAAGATCCAACTGGATTTTTAACGTGTATTATTACTCAACAGATGCCTCAATTTAATCTTGCACAACAATTACCTTTAGATTGTGTGTTAGCTGTACAAGGAAATGTAAAAGAGGGAACGTGTTTTGTGCAACATCTTTTTATGCCTAGTTTACATCAAAAAAAAATTGCAGATGTACATATGTATTGTCGTGTACATAATGATATGTTAGAAGTACACTATCAAGACACTATGTATAACATTCCTCATCAAAAACAAAGTTTGACTCGATATGAACCTTATGTGCATGAGCAACACGTGTCACCAACAATTACTTCAGACATAGTACTGTATAATAGAGTGTTAGACGATGCTTTATCAGTTGAAATGATACTTATGTGTTCGCATTTACATCCTTGTCATCCTCAACGTGATGGTATACAAGACGCTTTATTATTACGAACAGCACCCAAAATATTGGTGGTGCGTAGCACACAAAATGCCGTTACATATGTACACAATATTGTATGTGTTGAAGTTGCTAGCGAGGTGAAGGTGTGAAAAAAATACTGCTTGCAAAACAACATGATAGACATACTACGATACAAACAGTAACGGCAAATTCGTTGGCACAACGTGTAGTAGGATTATTGCAATATGATTATCCTGTTATTATTGAGCATCGTAAAAGTATTCTTAAGCACATTGAACATATTGAACAACAATATGGAATAAATAGTTGGCTTACAGCTTTGCACTTAGCTATGTATATGAAAGATACGTTTAAGGATATAGGTTTAGCTATTAAAGCTGGTTTTGCATATAGCACAGGAGGTATTGTTTCTGCACCTCTTGAAGGTATTACCAATATTGAATGTGAAGAGTATATGCATATAACAGTAGCAGGACCTATTAGAAATGCTGGTGGTACAGCTTCGGCAATGATGGTATTACTTGCTGATTTTATTAGTCAAAAACCATGTTATGTGTATGATACAAAAGAAAAACAAGCAATTATTGATGAAGTGTATGCGTATCACAATGACGTTACTCGTTTACAATATGTACCTTCGCCTCAAGAATTAGCTATGTTGCTGGATAATATTCCTGTAAAAATAGATGGTACATCAACTAATATACTCAAAGATGGTACATCTATTCGTGGTGGTTTGTGTTTACTTATTAGTGCAGGGTTTTGTTTGAAAGCTCCTAAATTAGTACAGTTATTAGATACTACAGCGTTACCCCAAGATTTTGTTGCACGTTGGAATTTTTTGCGTGATGTGAAGCCCACTAAACAAAAAGCAACAACGACTTATATGTCTGATATGATAGGAGGAAGACCATTGTTTGGTACACCAAGTCATTCAGGGGCATTTCGTTTACGGTATGGACGAACACGACATAGTGGATATTCAGCAACAGCTATTCATCCTTTAACGATGTATGCTTGTGACAAATTTTTAGCAACCGGAACACAGTTGCGTTTACAATTACCTTCTAAATCAACAGTCGTTACACCTTGCGACTCTATACGACCACCTTTTTGTCTTTTTGAAGATGGGAGTGCTGGATATATGCAAGATAAACAACAAAAAATCAAACGTATTATGTATTTAGGAGATCTACTGGTAAGTTATGGTGACTTTTTTGATAGAGCATATCCCTTGCAACCTGTGGGGTATTGTGAAGAGTGGTGGCAACAAGAAACACAACACACTGGTGTACAAACGTATAGTGAAGCTAAACATATTGCTATAACTACACAAACAGCATTACATCCTGCCTATACTCCGTATTGGAATGTGTTGAGTGACAAACAAGTATATGAGTTACATGTCATGTATGCACAACAAGGTTTTTTTACGATAGATACACAAGAGTATTTGTTAGCTTTAGCAATTCCACATCACGTACAGGAAGAAGTTATTATATTATCAGATGACTTTAAAGCATTGTTTGATGATATCTTTGGACAACCACCTCTTAGAGATGTGTTATTATCAGATACGTTACGTACCACTATATCAAATGATACACAAAGTGAAGATAATACAATACATACAGGATTAACGTATGTACGTAAAATAAGTCCCTATCATGTGCAAGATACATTAGGTACCACTATTGGTGCACGTATGGGAAGACCAGAAAAAGCAAAGCCTCGTAAAGTTACGTTACATGGATTAAGTAATGATGCACATTTACCTCAATTAGCATTACAACATGATTGTATGCTGTATAAAAGTGAATCAAAAACAGGAGTAAGTGAAGATCCTATAAAAACAGTATTGCGTGCTATACATAATGTATCATGCTTTAAGGATGGTACGATTCGTTATGATGCTACACAAGTTCCTTTAACTCATTTTACTCCTAAAGAAATTGGTTGCTCATTGTCTCAGCTCAAAAAAATGGGATATACCCAGGATTATAAGCAACAACCCTTGACGCAAGATACGCAATTAGTAGTGTTACAAGCTCAAGACATAATTTTGCCAGCTTGTAGTCAAGCACATTTTATTGCTATTACTCAATTTATTGATGCATTAGTTGTGCATTATGGACAACAACCGTTGTATAAGGTAAAAACACCTAAACAATTAATAGGTCAAGCAATTGTTGGGCTTGCTCCTCATACTTCAGTAGGTATACAAGGGCGTATTATTGGATTTTCTCAAACGGCTACGCTACTTGCTCACCCCTATTTTCATGCAGCAATGCGTAGGGATTGTGATGGAGATGAAACCTCTATTATGTTGTTGTATGATGTATTACTTAATTTTAATATAGCATTTATTCCCAACACTCGCGGTTCAAAAATGGATGTTCCTCTTGTTTTACAAACTCTTTTAGATCCTACGCAAGTGGATGACATGGTAGGTAAAATGGAAAATGTAACTACGTATCCTTTATCGTTATATACCCAACAACAAGCACAGGTTACTCAAGTAAAACAAAGTTTTGCTCAAGAAATACTGTTTACGCACAACCTTACAGATATAAATCAAACTAATGATGTGTGTGTGTATAAAACTATTCCCACTATGCAAGAAAAAGTAGAGGCACAATTAGCTTTAGCTCACCAAATAGATGCAGTTGATGAAAAAAAATTAGCGCAAGCTATTGTGGAAAAACATTGGTTAAAAGATATACAAAAGAATTTTGAAACGTATTTTACTCAACACTATAGAAGCACTCAGTATACGTATAGAAGACCACTTTTAGGGATGCGTGATGTCAAAGGACAACATTTACAACCAACAGTTACCAAGGCTGCTATTATAAAATACCTTAAACCAGCTCAAGAAATAGCAAAAAGATATGGTTTACAACTTCCTATATTAGATCGTTTAGCTGAGGAAATTGCACTTAGTGTAGATGTTTGGGATGTTCAAAAAAATGAATAGTTTTTATCAGTAGTATTTTTAGCTTTTACATTACTATTTTTTATCTTATATATGGTGTGTATATTATTTACCATTATAGTATTA
>JBLKON010000053.1:0-6198 GCA_047602725.1 Candidatus Woesearchaeota archaeon | reverse complement strand
CAAGATATTTTAGGTAGAAAAAGTATTTATTGTTATCCATCTGGTCAATAGACCAGAGGAATTCTCAGCTTAAAAACATGTAGTGTAACTTTTTAATAGTATAGATACTATCTTAACAATAGTGAATAGCATACTTTTATATAACGCATCATCATAAAAATACTTAGGGTGATACCATGTTAATTCAATGGGATGAAAGTTTTGATGTAGGAAACGATGAGTTAAATAAACAACACAAAGTATTAGTAGACAAAGTTAATGAAATGCATGACAGTATTAAAGCAGGAGTAGGAAAAGAAAAGATTATTGAAATGGTCAATTTTTTAGATGACTATGCAAAAATGCATTTTAAATATGAAGAAGAATATTTTTCTAAAAACAATTTTCCTGAAAAAACACAACATTGTGAGATGCATCAAAAGTTTATTGAAGCTGTTGCAAATGCTAAACAAAAAGTTGCCAGTGGACAAGTTGATTCTGGTTTAGTTATTGAAATCAACAAATTTGTTGCTGAATGGTTACGTGAACACATTAAGAAAAAAGATAAACGGTATTGTGAATTTATTAAAACAGGTGTGTGTCCAGCAAACTAATTTTTACTTTTTATATTCTTTTAATGTGTATCATGTAAGCAAGATACTCTATACATTTTATTTTACTTTTTCCCATGTCAAATCTGGCTTACCAAAATGCCCATAGACACTTGTTTTCCAATACATAGGTGTACGCAATGATAAAAATGAAATAATTGCTTGTACAGACAAATCAAATTGAGCAATATAAGCTTGTATTGCTTGAGTATCCCCATTACTCCATACATTTACTGCAACAGGTTGCGCAACTCCAATTGCATAAGACAATTGTACCTCACATTGTGTTGCATATCCTTTAGCGACTGCATTTTTTGCTATATATCTAGCCATATACGCACCACTTCTATCAACTTTAGTAGCATCCTTTCCACTAAACGCACCACCACCATGATGCCCATATCCACCATAGGTATCTACTATTATTTTTCTTCCCGTTAATCCTGTATCTGCTTGAGGTCCACCAATATGAAATACAGACGTTCCATTAATAGTAACTTTAGTTTGTTGAGTATATAATGCTCTATCTACAATAGATAAGACATGTTGATGTATAGCACGTTGTAACTCTTGATAAGAAATATCTGGAGTATGTTGTTGCGCAATAGTTATATGCTCAATATATAATGGTTTGTCATCTTCATACACTATAGCTACTTGTGTTTTACCATCTGGTCCAATGTGTTTAATAATTCCTTCTCTTCGCACTTGTTCTAAACGATAAGCAAGTTTATGTGCTATGACTAAAGGTAACGGTAGATATTCTGGAGTTTCATTACAAGCATAACCAAACATACTTCCTTGATCACCTGCACCTTGTTGTTCCACTCCTTGAGCAATGTCTGGGCTTTGCGTATGAATGAGATCTTGTATACCTACTGTTTTGCAATCCATACCCCACTTATCATCTGTATAGCCAATATGAGCAAGTAATGCACGAGCTATGGATAAATGATCAACTCTGTGGGTGGATTGTACTTCTCCACCAATAATAAGCGTGTTTTGTGTAATAAAACACTCAACAGCAACATGTGCATACGCATCTACTTGTAAGTAAGCATCTAAAATAGCATCACTAATTTGATCGCACACTTTATCAGGATGACCACAGGTGACACTTTCTGAAGTTTTTAAAAACATTGTCATATCAATATGAAATTTTTATTCACCACACTCTGGTGTGTCCTTTAATGTGTGAAATTTCTCCAGTAGTTTCATCTTTAAATTGTATACAATTTCCACAACACACATGAGCTAATTCTTCTATCCTCTGCCTGTTTTTAACATTGGTATTATAACATACTGATTTTTTATCAACCATCTTAAAGTTATTAGGCATAAGTATAGCACACCCTTGACATGATTTACACTTTTGTGGCTCATGTACAATAGTATACATACGCTTTAACCTATCTTAAGACTGCATCATACGTTGTTGCATAAGCATCATGTATTGCATCATATGTTTCATAGCCATTTTATGCTTATCATTATGCACATCCATTTCCATAATGGCACATTCTAATGCTCGCATCATAGGCTCCATCATCATAACATCTTGATGTGCTTGCATTTGACAACAATTCATATGCAATGATTCACTCATATGCATTAATTCTTGCATCATGGGTTTATCCATATGCATACTACAAATATTTTTCATATTCATAGTCATTCCTTGCATCCATTGTATTTGTTCCATACGTTCAACTCCTATGCTGTTTTTTCAATTGCTTCTATAGCTTCTTGTTCTTTATCAGATAATATACTATCTATATCTAATAACATGACAATACGTGATTCACTTAAAATAGCAACTTGTTTTACTTCGCTCTTTTTCACCACAGCGCGAGGAGGCTGTGATATTTTGTCTGACTCTACATTTAATACCTCAGTAGCTTTATCTATAATAAATCCAATTAACCTGTCATTCATTTCACTAATAACAACAAATTTTTCTTGAGTATCAGCCAAATCTATAGACATTTTTTTAGCAATATCTAGTACAACAATAAGCTTTCCTCGTACGTTAATGACCCCAGCAATATACTCATCTACATCTGGAATGTGAGTGACCTTATCAAACTTAATAATTTCACGTACCCTCTGCACATCAAGTCCATATTCTTCTTTGCCTAAAGCAACTACTACAAATTGTAACATTTCCATCGTCTTATAGTTTAAACGTATCCACCGTTTCTTTTAAATGCTTTGCATTTGTATCTAATGCACTAAACGCATTAGTAATATCTTTAACTGAATCTGATATTTCATACATAGAAGACGAAATCTCTTGAGATCCTGCTGCATTTTCTTCTGCAATACTAGAAATATCAATAAGTACACTGTCTACCTTATCCACAAACGTAGGTATCTTTTCAAATGCCCCCACTGCTTCTTTTACTACAGTAGTTCCTTTATTTACCTCATCATTGGTAGTTTTCATAACTTGTACTGCAGACCCTATTTCAGATTGTATGGTCGAAATTAATTCTGCAATTTTTCCCGTAGCTTTTTTGGAGTCCTCTGCTAATTTACGTACTTCATCAGCTACTACTGCAAATCCTTTACCTGCTTCACCCTTTTTACGTAATTCTGTATATATCAAAGACGAATATAAAATAACAGGTATACGTTTAAGCTGCATATCATCTTTTATTTTTTTACATAACGTATGACCATCCATTTGTGGCATCTCAATATCTGACACAATAATATCAAAAGCATTATCTTTTTGTAACAAATCCCAAGCTATTTGTCCATTTAAAGCTGTTACAATATCAAATCCAGCTTTACCTATCAAAGAACTTGCCATCTCAGTTAACGTAGCACTATCGTCTACCAACAACACACGATATCCTTTACCCTCATGTGTTTCTTTAATCGTTTTTTGAGATGATTCAGGATTAATATCTAATACAATTTTTTCAAAATCAAGTAATAATAACGTATAATCTTGAATATCAACCAATGCAGTCACACAAAAATTTTTAGAATTACTCATTAATTGTTGAGGAGATTTTACCTTTGTCCAACTCATACGCCTAATAGTAGTTACATCATCTACTAAAAATCCAAAATTTTGCTGATTAAACTCAGTAACAATTACCTTTGGATCTTTAGATACTTTTTCCAACGACAAATACGTATGTAAATCAATAAGTGGAATAACTTTATCTCTTAACTTAAAAAGTCCCACAATAGCTGGATGTACATGGGGAACCAAATCAAATTTTGGTTCTAAAATAACCTCGCGCACCTTTGCTACATTAATGCCAAACTTATGTTGCTCACCTACCACAAACTCTAAAATCTCTAACTCATTCGTTCCTGTTTCTAAAAGAATATCTGTCATACCACAAATTGGTAAAAATGGTATTAAAAACCTTTATGTTCATTTTAAAATAGTAAATATAAAAAATCACCTGTACCAACAATAAAGCAAAAGCTACGTAACTCATCAAAATAAACATATAAAAAACTATATACAACTATATACTTACACACACCATTACTCTTTTCTAAAAATATGATTTGTCACATCAAACAATGCAAAAGATTGTCTTGCATCCCCTAACAAAATTTCTGTTTTGCCTAACACAAAAAAACCCTGAGGTTTCAAATTTTTAAAAAACTGTACATACAATTGCTCTTTAAACGTTCGAGTAAAATAAATAACGGTATTTCGACAAAAAATAATATCAAACTGTTGAGTTGGAAACGCATCTGCCAATAAATCATGTTTTTGATATGTCACACAAGATAAGATGTCTGCCCCCACTTTATTGCCCACAAAATATTTAGTATATGAAGGACTAATACCACTTAAATCTTCATAGATTCCACTTCTGGCTTTTTGTAACGTGGGTTCATCAATATCAGTTCCTAAAATAGTAAATTGTTTACCTGCTTCTTTTAATAAAATCGCAAAAGAAATTAATTCTAAACCATACGAACATCCAGCACTCCACACATGGACATGCTGTGGCAGCAACGGAATAACTTTTTCTTGTAAGGATTGCCATACAGTAGGATCCCTAAAAAATTCAGTCACATGAATAGCCATTTCTTTAGCAAAACGTTGACGCACTTGTTCTTGTGCACTAAACAACTGTCTATATGCATCATATGATCCTGCATTTTCCATACGCATACACACATCTATACGACGTTTCATAAATTTTTCTTCATAAAACGTATAACCATATGCATGCAATACATCACGTAAACTTTCCCAATCAGATGACATACATACCACTCTTTGTACGAATTTGCACCTTATTGTCAGCATACACTGTCATAGTACGACCTTCATTTCCACCGATATGCTCTTGAATAATAGGAATATTAAGGGTGTGTAATATTTTTTTTATAGATTCACTATTTTGAGAACCAATATGTTGATGAGAATGCTCAAACATACTAGCTCCCCCAGCAATTTTTGCTTGCAAAGGTTTTTTGGTATATAACGACAATCGTTTTAACATCATAGGAATACCAGTATCTGCAAAACGTTGCATACGAAATTGTTTTAATTGTTCAACTGCAATAACCAAAGAAGATTCAGTAATATGTTCATACATATCCACAACTGTTGGCTCACTACACAAACTATAATCTTGAATCGTTGCCGGATGCACAAACGTTACTATATGTTTTTGCAACACTTGTACATCACATGTTCCATTCCAATCGCGTAAATCAGCAATAACACCACTGCTTGCACAATCATGCATCTGTTGTGGATGCTTTACCACAATTTCACTAACTCCTTGACCTTGAGCAATGGCTCGTATTTGTTGTTGCAACGAACTATCACTACTACATACACTTAAAGAAAATGGAGCATCCTCAAAACGAGCATGAGAACTATCAGGCAACATAATATGAATAAGACCTCGCACATCCTCATTAAATAAACATACCCCCACACAACTACCTAAACCAATAGCAGTTAACGTATGGGTTGTTGATACGGCATACTTCCCAATACCAACAATAATATTATCCATACTTATTCACCAAAAATTTGTTTGATTTTACCAAAAATATAATCAAGTGACACATTATCTACCAATAATAAAAACGTACCATCGATTGCTTGTTCATTAATACTAAATTCTGTTTTAATAACTAATATTTGATCTAATTGATGCGCAAAACTAATAAGAATGGGATCCATTACTGATTGAGCAAAATCATACGAAACAGAAGGAGGCTGAGGTAATACTTCACATTGCAACATTTGCGCTGTTGCATTTAAATATGAGCCCATAAAAATATTACCTAATTCTTTTAAACTACTTAGCTCCATATCTTTGAGTTCAGTACAGGGAGTACCCATAAGCATCTCACTCATCATTTTTGCTGTATCTTCAGCAAATACAAACACGCTTTGCCCTGTAAAATCACCAGATATAGGTAAATTAATACATACTAACAATTTTTCAGGACCACCCAATAACTCTGCAAATTTACTCATATGACAAAAATACGTTTCAGGCAAATCAATCATCACCTTTTTGTCAATCATGCGCGACAAACTTGTTGCTGCATTACCAATGCCAATATTTCCAATTTCTTTTAATATATCAATACTTTTGTCATC
>JBLKON010000052.1:0-6270 GCA_047602725.1 Candidatus Woesearchaeota archaeon | reverse complement strand
ATTTTCACGTTTACCGATTTCCGTGTAGGAGTCCCTCTTATTGAAAAACACCAGCAAGGAGTCGATGTACAAGGAGTAGTAGAAAAACGTAGTGCATCTCACGATATGGTTGCTACACTACGTCATCATGCTATACCGGTGTTATGGGATGGCAATCCACGCACCATGCATCACAAAGCCTTTGTTATAGACAACCATACCGTTATTTTAGGATCGTATAATCCTACACAAAATGCTTTTATGAATAATGCAGAAAGTATGATTATTATACAAAACCAAGCTATTGCTCAACAATTTGTGCAAGAATATGAACGCATTAAAGCTTTGTCATCTTGGCAATAAAAAAACCTTCTGTATCATTATCCTGTGGCCAAATGCGCAAGCACTTGTGTATCTCTTGATGATATATCTTATCTTCAAACCGTGTAATAGGCTCTGAGCGTTTGATAGCTAAATCTATAGTTTGTAATTGCATATCAGGGTGTTGTTGTAAAAATTGAGTTACCACTCCTTCATTTTCTTCAGGTTCTGTTGTACACGTTGAATATACCAGCGTTCCACCAGATTGTAATAACGTGTATGCATGTTTTAATAACGAATATTGTGTTTGTGCAATGCGTCTAATCATACCAGGATTCCACATTTGCAGCGTTCGTGGTGATTTACTTAACGTACCAATACCCGAACAAGGAGCATCTACTAAAATTTTGTCAAACATAATATCTTTAACTCTATGACCGTCCATAACCGTACAAATAACATTAGTTACACCCAGGCGTTGTACATTCATAGATAATGGTGCTAAACGTGAAGCTACATATTCATTAGCAATAAGTAATCCTTGATGTTGCATGTCTTGAGCAATTTGTGTTGTTTTAGAACCAGGTGCAGCACATAAATCTAACACAATATCTCCTGGTTGTGCACCTAACACCAAGGGAGGGACCATTGATGCTGGTTCTTGAATATACAGATACCCTAAGATATGTTCAGGTAAATTACCTATATCACGCCTACCTTCTATATGACGAATCCAGAATGCCTCTTTACACCATGGTACTTGTTGTAACTCCCAACATGCTGGAATTCTTGCAAGTAGTGCTTCTACACTTATTTTCAAGGTGTTTACTCTTATTGCTCGTTTAGGAAAGCTAGTTGAATAGCGCATAAACTCTGCAAACCCTTTTTCACCTAATAGGGTAACATACCGCTGTTGGAACGTGGGTTTAACATCATAACGTTGTTCCATGGGTTCTAGCACATGTTGAATGGTTGCATCAGTGCGTCCTGTAGTTGTCATGGTACTCAAGAATAAGAAGTGGCTTATAAAGGTAATGAACACACGGGCTTATTATGATACTTCATAGATGAACACCAAACCACCAGATATTTAAACATACTATGTGCCATAAAGGTACTATCCTATGCCATATTATACAACTTCACAAGGAATTCATCTCTATTACAAAGAACATAAAGGCAAAAAGCAAACTCTACTTTTTATACATGGATGGCCCCTTAATCATTCCATGTGGAATGCTTCTTTTTCCTTTTTTGCTAAACAAGAGTACCATGTCATAAGTGTTGATATACGAGGACATGGTCGTTCTGACATTCCAAAGGACGCCTATCATATAACTGACTTTGAAAACGACATAAAAGAAATACTCACACAGTGCAAAGCTAAACAAGTAATAATCATTGGACATTCCTTTGGGGGTATGATTGCCTTATCGTATGCTCAACATAATCCATGTACAAAACTAATCATGATAGACAGCACCTATCGCAACCCATTTGATGATATGCAAACTACTACCAAACAACTACTTCATCCTTTTACATCTTTATTCACTCATCTATCTAAAAAGCTGGATAAAACAATACTAAAACATCATATTAATCTAGCAAACTTACACCAACACAGCGATGTGTACATCTGGCTACAAGCAATGTTACACACCAATACATATGTAGTTGCTCAATGTTTACAAGAAATGATGTATACTCATCTATCATATCAACACATAACCATACCCACACTGCTTATGGTTGGCCAAAAAGACAAATTTACTCCAACTCATATTGATACGTATGTACAAAAAAAAATTGCACACGCTCAACTAGTCATACTGAAAGATGCACATCATCAAACACCCATACAACAAAGTAAACAAATAAACAAACACATACTCACTTTTTTAACATCTTAACCATATAACAGCCTTCTAAATGATAGCCCAACTTTTTATAATACTCACGCACACCAATACCTGAAATAATAACCATTTTATCTTTTCCATCTTTGAGTGCTTGCTTTTCAGCTAAAGCTAATAAAGCTTTGCCAAACCCTTTGTGTTGGGCATTTCCTTGTCCCCCTAAAGCTAATGCAGTACCATTGACATGCAACTCTCGAATTAATGCACTTGTTGGTGTGATTTCACTTCTCACACATTGAGCTGGATAGCGCATTCTACAAAATCCAATAAGTTTATCATCTTGGGAATTAACTGAAAAAAAGAATTCTTTGCCTCCAGAAGCTTCATACGTCTCTACATCATAGTGCACTTGACCAATATTACCATTTTGAATTTCACGAGCACGAATATCTTGACTGACAATACCATGTTGTTGCATATACTCATCTACATACTGACGCAAGTTTGTTTTTGCAACACCTGCTTCAGTTACATTAGTAGGAATATCTCGCTGAATACGCATCACACGACAATACCTAGGAACAAATCTAAACATTTCTCCTATAATTTTGGTTGCATCTTGTGTTGTTATAGGACTAAAACGTCCAGCTTTCCAATCGTTATACAACGCAGTTCCTTTCATAACCATACATGGATATATTTTTAGCATATCTGGTCTATAAGCAGGATCATCAAACAACGTACGTAAACTTTCAATATCTCGCTGATAATCTGTGAGAGGTAAACCAGGCATCATGTGTGTGTTAATTTTAAATCCCATATCTTTTAACAATGCAATAGAATGTTTCGATTCAGTTGCATCATGATCTCTATGTACTTTTTGTAATACGTCATCATATACCGATTGAATACCTAACTCAATTCGAGTTGCACCTAAACGCAACATGGTATCTGCCTGAGCAGGTAATCTTCTATCTGGCCTGGTTTCTAAGGTCATACCCACACAACGAATAATAGTACGCTCATTTTCATCTTGAATTTCTTGTAACGTTTTTTGTTCAGCAACAAGCCACAACGCTTGCATTTTTTGTTGAATACGCTCTGTACGTTGCTTATCTGATCTATTTCCAGGTAACTCAAAAAACTCTTTAAACAATTCTAAACTAAACTCACCTTGTGGAAAAAATAACCTTCCAAAATCATTCATAGCACTTAATGCCTGTTTTACAAATTGTTCTTGATACGTAATCTCATACGAAGGAAACGTACCCCCTTGAATAATTAACTCTACTTTATTAGGCATATGTCCGCCTAACATATAATATTCTAATCGATTAAATACTTGAAAATACCCATGATAGTGATTTCTAATAGCTCGCATAGTCGAAGGTTCTTTTCCGGTATACGACTGAGGTACATCACCAAAAGCACTCCCCACGCCACCTGGACAATACGTACATCTGCCATGAGGACACCATCTGGGTTCTGTCATAATAGCAACTGGTGCAACTCCGCTAAGACTACGCACAGGTTTAGTCATTAACAAATGTTTGACTTGCTGATATTGCTTCGAACTATACGTCATTAATACTTCTAAGTCTTTGGGTATGTTAGGTAATTGAAATTGTATACATAACTCTTTTTTCAATTTGGCAATCTGACTTTTAGATAATGGATGAGCCATTAATTCTTTATACAAAGCGTCACAATATTGATTAAAATGTTGCATACGTACTCAGAAATAAGTCATCCTTTTAAAATGTTACACCTTGTTATGATTGCTCTATACACCCTCTACATGTAATACTCCTTCAAAAGCACGTAAAGATTGTAATAAACCTTGCATATCTTTGGGTTTTTTGGCATTAATAGTAATAATAAGATGCTGTTTACTCTCATAACTAGACACATGAGTAATAGCAGTATATGTATAGACATGATCTAACAATTGTCCAATAATACCACTACTATCTTTTGCTGTAATACGTAATTGTATCGTATTTTTTTCTTCTTTATTCCACCCAATTTGTATTTGTAAACGTTTATCTAAAGCAAATTGATTAGGACAATCTGACTTATGAATCGTAATCATTTTTCTATCCCGCGTTCTAAAAGCTACTACACTATCTCCTGGTTTAGGTTGACAACATTGAGAAATTTTCATTTTAGTTTTACTAAACGTTGTTTGTACTTGAGCTAGAGTAACTGCTTGTTGTCGCATCTGCTCTATCTGTTTTTTCTTTTGGGTAAATACTTTAGGAGGCTTTTGCGTTAACGGAATCTGCAATGCACGTTTAATTTTAGCTATAGTATCTGGTGATTTAGCACAACTAAGCCACGATGAAGAAACACTTTGCTGTTTTCCAGTTACAATAGAGACCACATCTCCACTATGAAGTTGTGTTGATAATCCTACTACTTCTCCATTCACATCTGCACGTATAGCTTTTTGACCAACATCACTATGAATAGCAAAAGCAAAATCAACGGCACTTGCACCTTCTGGCAAAATCACAGGATCTCCTTTAGGAGTTAACACTATAATTTGATTATGAAATACATCAATAGTAAGTTCTCGCAAATGATGCGCATCAGGATGAGTTTGTAACCATTGCATAAACTGTCTAATCCAATTTATTTTTTGTTCAAAACGCTTATCACGTTCTGTTTGTTTATACTCAGCATGTGAAGCAGTACCATGTTCAGCTTCTTCATTCATAGCACGTGTACGAATTTGTACTTCTACATACGAACCATCCATAACATATACAGCATGAAGTGATTGGTATCCATTCGCTTTAGGATGAGCAATATAATCTTTAAAACGCTCTTGCATAAAAGTATACGTTTCTTTAAGTAATTCTAAAATAATATAACATTGTTGTGGAGTTTCACAAATAATACGCAGAGCATACAAGTCATAAATTTGATGTAACAGCTTTCCTTTTTTTTGCATTTTTTGATAAATGCTATACAAATGCTTAGCGCGAGCTAAAATAAGTGTTTGTAGATGGTGAGACGATAAATACTGCAACACTTCTTTTTTAAACTGCTCAACACGAGCTTTACGTTCTTGTCTACTTAATTCAATTTCTTGTTTAAGTGCAGTAAAAATATCGGGATATAAATATTTGAAACAATAATATTCTAAACGACCTTTTAGTTCTCCTAGCCCCAATTTTTCTGCCAAGGGTGCATAGACATGTAATGTTTCTTCTGCAATATTATGTTGTTGTTTCAAGGAAGCAAAATGCAATGTTTGCATATTGTGTAATCTATCACTTAATTTCACAATCATAACACGTGGATCTTTTGCTGTTGCTAATAATAATTTTCTCATATTTTCAGCTTTACGCTCTAGGGTTGTTGATTCTGGTAATTTTTCGATTTTAGAAACTCCCTGTACAATATGAGCAATTTCTTTACCAAATAAATCTACCACCTGTTCATAGGTAACGGGTGTATCTTCAATAACGTCATGTAATAATGCTGCACAAATAGTAGGTGTATCACAAAAACCATTATTAACTAAAATACGAGCAACCCGTAAAGGATGTACTATATACGGTTCACCGCTTAACCTTTTTTGATGTGCATGCGCATGCTGTGCCACCATAAATGCTTTACGAATAAGAGGAATGTTAGCTTGCACGTTTGCATGTTCAATAGTTGCTACTAATTCATCAATATCCATAGTAAAAGAAAAGATGTACTTATTTAAATAAACGAAGGTTTAGGTATCGCACAAAAAGGGGTACTGCTGTTACACCACATCATGTGCTTGGTAAAAAAACCTACGCGACTGTTTATGAGCATGTGTTAAAAAATTTATTCACACGTAACTGCTACTAATCAAACAGGTTTACCTTCATGATACACAATACGCGTTACTTGAGCAATAGGTCTGTCTCCACACTCAATAACGGCGCGTTGACGTTGCACAGCAAAAGGTTCTCCGCTACAAGCTCGTACTTGCTGGTCGTTACCAATATTCACTAATGTTCCAAATAACCTTCCATCAACAGTTGCTTGAGGTTTTTCAAAACCATCTAATGCATCTCCTATTAGTCGAACAGTAATTTTTTTATCAATATTTCCTTTGAAATTTTTC
>JBLKON010000051.1:0-6639 GCA_047602725.1 Candidatus Woesearchaeota archaeon | reverse complement strand
AATTGAACAATTAGTCAAAGCAAAAAATGATAAACAATTATTAGATGATTGGAAAAAATTAACTACTTCAGATCATTTTTATTATATGTGTACTAAGTGGTTTGCAGATGGAGATGTGCACAAATATTTTAATCCCTATGATAGTCCTTATGACTCGTATATTGCGTTTATGAATATCATTAATGATATGGTATTACGATGTCGTCATAAAATGCAACCACTAATACAAGAAGTGACACATCAAGAAGTGGAATATAGTAATGTTATGGTACAAAATGTAAAACATTTATAAAAAGTAAAAGCTAAAGATAGAGTAGTTTATATGTGTGAGTGCAGGTAAGAGTGCACAAATAAAAAAAATACATCAAAAGGTACCTAAAAAGTATCATAGTTAACATTAATTTTTGTAACATTAATTTTTAAAAAAGGGGTGCATAAGTGGTTCAAAGTAAAGTTGTAGTAGCGGATGTCGATCCACAACATTATTTTATGTTTAAAGGGTATGGTTGTGTGAAAAATATCGCTCAAATGATTGTTGCACTTCATACAGTTTCTTTACAAGATTTTCAACATCATGTTAATGCACAACGTAATGATATAGCTACATGGGTTAAAGATATTCATCAAGATGAAACCTTAGCATTGGCTTTACAAAAGGCATATGATAGATATACCCTTATTGATATATTAGATGCAACATTGCGTGTGGGCATCAATCAGACACTAAAAACATTACCCCAGGAGGAACAACCCATGAATACTAACCAAACAAGTCCCCATGAAAGTAAAAATACCAATGATAAATTAGAAAAAATAGATAAACATATCGAGCGCTTAGAGCAAGCACTAGCTCACTCATTCAAAAAGGCAACTACTCTAGAACAAAAAGAACCTAAATTACAAGAACCCATGCATGATTCAATATACAAAGGTATGATGGAGTTTGCTTTTGGTTTAGCAGTTGGTCTTATTATTGGTTTATTACTTGCAAAAGTATTGGGATGGTTTTAAATGACAATAGCTCAAGTGCTCTTTGAAGTCAGTTATGAAGTATGTAACAAAGTAGGTGGTATTCACACTGTTGTTTCTTCTAAGGCAGCATTGCTAAAAGCAGCTTACAAAAATTATTATCTTATTGGTCCTTATACTAATTCAGTAGAATTTGATGAACAACCCATACCCAATTATTTACAAACAGTTGCTCAACAGCTAAGCATCCAAGGAATTGTGTTGCATTACGGTATATGGCGTATTGCAGGAAAACCAGAAGTATTACTTCTTGAATTTTTTGGTGTACAAAGCAAACTCAATAAACTCAAAGCACAATTATGGGAATCGTTTCAAGCAGCATACCCAGGTGGTTTTAATGCATATGCTTTACTTATTAGTGGATTTATTTTAGAAAATACACACACAACACATCAAAAATATTATGTAAGTGTAGCTCAAAATGTAGGTGAGATTCAAAAAGCATTATTATTAGAAAACAAAAAAGAAATATGGAAAAATTATACTCGTTGTTTATGAGCAACAAGTAAAGTAACATCTACTAAACGATTTGCATAGCCCCACTCATTATCATACCAAGCAACAATTTTAAGTAAATTACCACCAATAACATTAGTGAGAGTTCCATCAACAATACAAGAGTTAGTATTACCAATAATATCAGTAGAAACCAAAGGATCCTCACTATATTCAATAATACCTTGTAAATGATGTTGGGCAACATTGCTCAATAATGCTTTAATTTCTTCTATAGTAGTGTGTTTTTTTACTTCACAAACAAAATCAGTAATAGAACCAACTGGTGTAGGAACACGCAAAGCAATACCATCTAATTTTCCTTTCAAGTGAGGTAACACTTGAGCAACAGCTTTTGCAGCACCCGTACTTGTTGGTACAATATTAACAGCTGCAGCACGAGCTCTTCGTAAATCTTTATGAGGAGAATCTTGTAAACGTTGATCAGCAGTATATGCATGCACTGTTGTCATAAAACCTCGTTCAATGCCAAAATTGTCATCAAGTACTTTTACAATAGGAGCCAAACAATTTGTGGTACAACTTGCATTAGAAATGATTTTATGTTCTTGAGTAAGCTCATGCTCATTAATACCTTTTACAATAACCACATCAGCATCATTACTGGGAGCTGAAATCATAACAGCCTTTGCTCCAGCATGTAGATGTTTTTGTGCACTTTCACGTTTGGTAAACAAACCCGTACATTCAATAACCACATCAACATCTAACTGTTTCCAGGGTAATTCCTCTGGGTTTCTGATAGCATACACTGGAATTTTTTTTTTATTAATAGTTAAGGAATTTTCATCATAACTAACAGTACCATTAAATTTTCCTTGCGCTGAATCATGTTTGAGTAAATGTGCTAGTGTTTTAGTATCTGTAATATCATTAATTGCAACAACTTGAACATCACGTTGTGCAAGAATTCTCATTGCCATGCGCCCAATACGCCCAAATCCATTAATTGCTATATTTGTCATAAGTCCACCCCTTATAGAGATAATTATCGTGTTGTAGGTTTAAAAATGTTATGCGTAGGTTTAAATAAAAGTTGTTTGTTGGTGGTAGTATGAAACAACCATTTCAAGAAATTGAGGCTAAATGGAATGTTTCTAATGCTCACCGAACTCTTTGTGAACTCGTTAAAACATTAGATCCAAAAACTAAAAACAACTCACTTAAACCAAGAATTCGTACTGTACAATATTGGGATACACAAGATTATGTTTTAGCTCAACAAAATGTTACGATTCGTTATATTCTTTTTTGTATACCTCTAAAAGAAATGACACGTTTAGATATAAAATGGAGTAAACCAGAAGAGAGATATGAACTTAATGTAGAGGTGAAGGATCCTAAAAGAATTGATGCAATCATTACTAGCGCTCTTGCTGATTATGCTCATGTTATACCTTTACATCCACAAGAAAAAGTTAGACCCATATGTTGTGCACAAGCAGTACATGCTAAAGGTATACTTCAATATCGGGGGGTAACTTTAGAGGTAAAATCAGATGTTTACAATCAAATAGAAATAGAAGATGAATCAAATCATAAACAAAATAATGCATCATTAGAACAAATAGAAATTGAATTAAAAACTAAACAACCTACCCTAAAAGAGATTGATGCTTTTTACGAAGCAGTAGAAAAAATAGATATGCAATTAGAGTCTCTATGTTCCCAAAGTAAGCGTATGTATGATCAAAAACAAACGTTAATTTTTAGAGCATTGGGATTAATTAAGTAAAAATTAAAATACTGGTTTTACATACTATAGTCTCTAGTAACAAGTATTCAATTGTCCGAGCAGACAAAACATATTTTAGGTAATTTAAAGAAAAATAAAAAAACCACTTATGAACAAGTTATGATTATGTTACTAAAAAAACAGGCCCTCGAAGTTTAGCAGGAAAATTTCCTCAATTAGCATCGTGGAAAAAAGAAGACGATCGTAATAGTTTTAGTTACCATATACAAGTATGTGTACAAGTGTGTTAAAATATATTGTGGATATAGATATAAAGTATTTTTAATACAAGAAAATTAATACCCTAAAAAATTTCAAATCAGCAAAAAAAGAAATCCTAAAAATTAAAAAAATTATCTACCTAACTTTTTTTCAAGTTCAGCTACAGCAATAGATGTTTTAATAACCGTATCTGGATTTAAACTCATGGTTTGAATGCCACATTGTACAACAAACTCAGCAAATTCAATATAATCTGAAGGGGCTTGTCCACAAATACCAATATATTTACCTTTTCTATTTGCTGTTTCAATAACTTGTTTAACCATGAGTTTTACCGTTTCATCACGTTCGTCATAGACATGCGCAACTAATTCGGAATCACGATCAACACCAAGTAACAATTGAGTTAAATCATTAGTTCCAATGCTAAATCCATCAAATATGTCTAAAAATTGATCTGCTAAAATAACATTTGATGGAATCTCACACATACCAATAACACGCAGTCCATTTTCTCCTTGTTTTAAACCAAACTCAGTCATAGTTGCAATAACTTTACGAGCTTCACCAAGGGTTCTTGGAAACGGAATCATAATTTCTAAATTAGTTAATCCCATCTCGTTGCGAATTTTTTTCATAGCACGACATTCCAAACCAAATGCTTCTTTGTAGTGAGGGTCATAATATCGAGATGCTCCACGCCATCCAATCATGGGATTATCTTCAGCCGGTTCAAATTGCTTTCCACCCACTAAATTTGCATATTCATTGGTTTTGAAATCAGATAAACGCACAATCACTTTTTTGGGATAGAATGCAGCTGCAATCATACCAACGCCTTCTGCAAGTTTTTCCACAAAGTAATCTTCTTTGTGTGCGTAACCAATAGTCATGTCAGCAATTTGTTGTTTTACTTGTTCATCTTTTAATTCATCAAAGCGCAATAACGCAAGTGGGTGTACTTTGATGTACGAATTAATAATAAATTCTTCACGAGCAAGTCCAACTCCTTCACAAGGCAAAAAGCTTTTTTCAAAAGCTTGTTCAGGAGATCCTAAATTTAACATAATTTTAGTTTTTGGATTTGGTAAAGATCTCAAATCAGTTTCTTTAATACTAAATTTGAGTTTACCTTTGTAAATAACACCTTCGCTACCTTGCGAACAGTCTACAGTGACTGCTTGACCGCTTTGTAATTTGTCAGTTCCATCATTAGTTCCAACAACACAAGGAATACCTAATTCACGACTAATAATTGCAGCGTGACAGGTTCTTCCCCCGCGATTAGTAACAATTGCCCCTGCAATTTTCATAATAGGTTCCCAATCAGGATCAGTCATATCAGTAACAAGAACTTCTCCAGCTTTAAAGTCATGAATATTATGTACATCTTTAATAACATGCACATTTCCTTGACCAATGCGTTCACCAACAGATTTACCTTTTACGAGTTCGTCTCCTTTTTCTTCTAAAATATATTCTTTAAGAGTATTCAAATCTTTTTGTGAATGTACTGTTTCGGGTCTAGCTTGAACAATAAAAAGTTCTCCAGATTTTCCATCTTTAGCCCATTCCATATCCATGGGTTTAAATTTACCAGCTTTTGCAGAATAATGATCTTCAATAGTTAAAGCCATTTGAGATAAACTCAATACTTCATCATCATTAAGAACTAATTTTTTACGTTCTTCTGCAGCAACATCTATATTTTTAGTGGGATGTTTGTGATCCGTGGTATAAATCATTTTAATTGCTTTTTCACCCACTTTTCTCATCACAATAGGGCGCTTACCTTGACGTAGCGTTTGTTTATAGACATACCACTCATCCGGATTTACTGCTCCTTGTACCACATTTTCTCCTAAACCATAAGCTCCAGTAATATACACTGCATCTTTAAAACCAGATTCTGTATCAATACTAAACATAACACCACTACAGGCAATATCAGAGCGAACCATTTTTTGTACTGCAATACTTAAAGCAATAGATAAATGATCAAAGCCCTTATCTTGACGATAAGAAATTGCACGATTAGTAAACAAAGAAGCAAAGCAACGTTTACATGCATCTATAACGCTATCAGGTCCATGAATATTCAAATACGTGTCTTGTTGGCCTGCAAAACTTGCGTCAGGTAAATCTTCAGCAGTTGCAGAAGATCTTACAGCAACATCAACTTGAGAACCATATTGTTTTTCTAAATTGCTATATGCTTCTATAATTGCAAGGCGTAATTCTGAGGGAAATTCTAAGTTTCTAATCAAATCTCTAACTTTTGCACCACGTTCTTGTAGATTTGTTAAATCACTCGTGTTTAAATCGCTTAAAATGTCTTTAATTTGTTGAGCAGAATTCGTTTTTTCCAACAAATACCTATATGCATAGGCAGTTACTGCAAATCCATTAGGAATACTTACTCCTTTGGGTGTTAAATGACGATACATTTCTCCTAAGCTAGCATTTTTTCCGCCAACTAAAGGAACATCTTCGATGCCTAATTGATCAAACCATAAAATAAATTCACTTTGTTTATCCATAATAATCCCTCATTTAAAAAACAATAATTTACCTATATAAACATTGTTGAGTATTGTGTAATGGTAAGAGCATAAATAAGTGTGTATGTAAGCAGATAAAAGTAAGGAGAAATCAAACTGTTTAGTCGTATTATGAAATTCTATTGATAATATAAAGGTAATAAATACTGATAAGGAAGTTAAGTTACTAGAAGTATAGTATAGGTGGTATTTCCAAAGAAAACAAAATATTTATATATATAAAATTAAAAAATAAAAGCATGTCTACCAAAGGTGAGCAAGAAATTCTTAAGGAATTACAACAAATTAGAAAAAGACAGGCTGACTTTGGAAAAAGAATTCTCTTTATTGAACAATTTTTAGATCTTAAACCCAAAATTGAAAAAATTCAAGAAACTTCTCAAAAACAATCTTCTCAAGCACAAGAAGAAACCTCGGGAGGAGTAAGGTTTGCAATTCCCATTATTATGATTGCTGTGGGTGTATTTACTCTTTTTAGTGGTTTTGGATTTTTTGCACTTATACTATCCTGAGTTAGGTTGACACTTTTTACGTGTGTAGCAAAAAAGATAAGGAGTTGCTACAAATGATACGTAA
>JBLKON010000050.1:0-6793 GCA_047602725.1 Candidatus Woesearchaeota archaeon | reverse complement strand
ATAGTCAAATTAACAACTGGACTCTCTGGAAATTTCATAACTAAAGGGTCCTCTACCATATTACAGATATCATCCATACAACACTCAAATACAAAATCCTGATCACTTTGGCCTCTATACACAAATCTATTTCCTTCTTGTTGAGTAATCAAATAACGGTTATCTGTATCATTAAAACTAGCATATGGCTCAGCACAATAAAAAGCAACTCCTTGCCCACTAAACTCTTGATCACACTCTTGCCAAAACCAACCATTAAAACAACTATATTGATACACTGAGCGTGATGACCTAAAAAAATCAAAAAAATCATATTCACTACATACTATAAAGATACCATACTCATCTTTATACAACATATGTTCACCACGACCATCCTCACATAAATGCGCATGAACAAACGTATTATCCGGTAAAAAATAAACAAACTCTTTATCATCAAACATACCTACTATTTCAGAACCATTTTTAATAGTAACTGACACATCTGCACTTTGAATACTAAACGTACGTATAAACGTTCCAGGACTCTGTAAAGCTAACTCTACTTGTTGTACTACACCATCGACTACTTGTTGAGCACGCACATTACCAACCGAATCACTCATATCAAAAATATAACCACTAATAAACAAAAAAAACAAACCAAATACAAACAAGATAATAGTAATAACAAAGGCAAATTCAATAGTATTTTGAGCTTTCATGGACGCAAAATTAACACATCTCCACAAGATTGTAACACAAATCGTTTATCCCCTGGTCGCAATATCCCCTCATCAAACCCAGCATGCACAAATGAAGTATAATGCCCTACATCTGTACAATTATAAGCAAAAGCAAGAGGTATGTTTTGAGTGTCATACACCAAATCATGTTGTTTTCCCCTTATAGATAGACTAATAATAAGCTCACTTCTATTATAAATACTTATATTATGCACATGATCTGGCATATTAAACGATATGGTATTACGAGCTTCTCTACCCATAAAATACAGTTGCTGACTTTCTTTAATAATTTCATTTCCTAATACACCAGCACGTGCAGTACTTACCACAAATGTTGTTTCCTGATTATGTCTATAAAACAAATATAATGAAGGAATAATAATTAATGAAGCAATACCAATAATAATTAAATATTCCATCGAAACTTGAGCCCACTTATTCACTTTCATACCTCCTCATAGAACGCGCAACCATAAATAATAATGAACCTATAACTACTGTAATAAAAGCAATGATAATAGCTAAATCATCTGAAAAACGAGTAAATAAAGATGTCCTTTCTTGCACAATAGGTTCAATAGCAGCAACATCTTCACTATAAATATCTTCCACTTGTTCTTGTACCAACATATATTGAGCAGGCAATATACTTTTAGCCAATTGTCCAGCAACCGTATATTGATATTGTATCACAGGTAAAAAAATACTATCGTCTTTGAGAGTCGTTGTATAACGATGTGTTTTAAACTCACGTACACCTAAAGATATCTGTTTATCAAAAGCAGAAGAGCTTACCTGTAACGTTGTAGGCGCATTACCAAAATTATGAAATCGATACTCAACAATCACGTGTTCATCTTCTATAGCGACAATAACAGGTTCAATAACCACTAAAGGAGGCTCAACATTTCTTTCAGTTACACTCAAATCACCTAATGATACTGACTCACTATACGTAAAACCATCAATATCACGATATCGTATCACAAAATCAGGCCATTGCTCTGTTGCAATAGGTCTATATAACACACTAAACGTAACTTGTTCACCGGCTTCAATACTATCCCAAGTATAAGGACTATGCGATAATAACTCAATTCCCTGAGCTAACGGCGGATCAAAAGCAACTTCAACTGCATCATAAGCACCCCTATTACGAATAACAACATTAAACGTATGTGTTTGTCCTGTTTGTAATGTGCGTGGTGTATTAGCAGTTACCTGTATATCCGGTGCTCGCGGTGCTCTAAATTGAATACTACCATTATAAATAAACTCCTGATCATGTACTAAAACACGAGTGGACACATTAGGTTGTAAATCTTGTGCACCACTGGGTAAACGAATAGGATAACTATAAGCCATTTTCTTTTCGCGAGGACTTAAAAAAATAGTATTAGAAGTACGTTCATTACCTACTTTTTCAATCTGTTCAATAAGTTCTTCAACAAAAATACCCGTAATAGTATGTCTATCAATCATACTTTGTAATTCAATTTTCATCGTAGTCGGTGTATCAGCCATAGGTTGACGAGGATCAAAAGATCGCGTTACTTTTATAGCATCCTCTAAAGGTAACACCGAAACTACAGTATCTTTTTTTTTATCTATTCTTCCTATATCCAAAGTATTACTTTTAAATTCAACTGTAGTAGTAGCCCTTGTTGTTTGATTAACGTGAGGATACGTAAAAAAAAATTGTTCATTAAACTCTTCATGTTGTGCTAATGTACCAACAGTAAAACGTCGTTGTTCAAAAAAAGGAGAGGTAACTACAATCTCCACATCTTTATAATCTACAGGATCATTGTTTTTAATTAACACATTAAATTGTCCTTGTGTACCAGCTAAAAATGCTGTACCAAAAAAGCGTGTATCAATAGTAAGTGTTGAGGAAAATTTTTGTTCTTGTGCACGCAATGAATGCGATACTACATGGGCATATGGTATGTCTTGCATTGTATATTTGATTTCATTTTGTAATACAACATTATCAGGTGTTTGTAATATTAATGATATTTCTTTTTTTTCGCGAGGTTGTAAAGTAACTTCTTGTGAAACTATTCTTCTTGCTACACTAAAATCTTTAAGATCTCTAATCATAACTTGTCCTGGCAATTGCACCGTGAGCAAAATATCTTGAGCTTTCTGTGACGCATGTCTATTTTCTAACGTAACAATATAAGTAAATGGTTCATTAGCCTTTACTTGAGCTGGTCTAACACTCATAGTCACAGGATGTTGTACTGCTAAAGAAATTGATCGTGTTTTATCTTCAATAATTTGCCCATCATAACGATAGGTTAATAATGCAGCAAAATTTGCTTGTGTCTGTTGCACAGCACGTACTTCATAAGAAACGGTATGTTTATCCCCTGGTGCAAGTCGCATATAAGAAATGGTTGCTTTTTGTTGCGTGTGCTGAATAGCATTACCTCCACGAGTTCTCACAATGTGCAACCCACTAGGTACCACATCTTCAATAACAACATATTCTGCTGCTGTTTTACCTTTGTTTTCCACTACAAACTCTACACGAGCTAATTCTCCTACATACAACTGAGAAGTATTAATAGAACGACTAATAACTACATGAGGACTTCTATCAGTAACCGTTATATAAATACCTGGAATAACACCTAACACAGGATGTATTTTTGCCCATTCATCACTTCTATATTTAAATTCATGTTCTATTTTTTGCACACAAATATCAAAATGTTTATGTACTCGACAATCTCCTTCAGAAAATGAAAGCATAACATCAGTATTTATACGAATAAAGATGCGTTCATTTCCCTGAGATCCTTGTTGAAGTACTTGAAAATTATGTCCATCAACAGTAAATGAGTCTTCTGTATGATGCCAAGCACGATACGGTGTAAATGGTGTATTAGTAGCATATACTACACTAAGACAAAGCAATAAAATAATGAGCCACTTGTACATACTGTATTTTTGTGTATGTAATTTTATAAAGCTTGTGGGTGGCTTGTGGCAATAAAGTTACTAAAGAGATGAGCATACCTCAGTAGACTATGAATAGATATACGTTTGAATCTAGATAGCGTCAGCCTGTTATTAGTCAATTTTTACAAAAAAAATTGTTTGACCAAAACAAGAAAATGCATAGTACAAACAGTATTGTTGGCACAACCTAGATAGCGTCAGCCTGTTATTAGTCAATTTTTACAAAAAAAATTGAGGCGCAACATTTTTAAAATACACACCCTATAATTAATACATGCCTGCTTATGAACTAGTAAATGAACGCAACAAATCTGCCCTTTCTCTTATTATTATTATCGTTGGAATTTTGTTTATTGTGGGTAGTAGTCTACTTGATGGATATCTTTTTGAAAGTATTTCCATAAAATATTCTTTACTTTTTGTAGGATTACTCATAGTTGGTTATGGTCTATTTGGACATTACATGAAACAAGAAGAATATGAATATGTTTAATTCACTCGCCCTTCTAAGATACCTAATGCTGTACGTGTACAATCATCACACACACGAGGATTTCTAAACGTAATAATAGGTTGTAAAGTTACATCTGCATTACGGCGTAAAGTACAGCCACTTATAGAAATATCTTGTTGTGCACCTGAAGGTAAAGAAATACTTGTAGTATTAGCACACATAACATTTCCTTGCATATCTTCAATACTAATATTAATAATCTCTATTAGATGCCCAAAACCATTATACATATGCATATTCACTTGATGTTCTTGTAATAATGCTTCTTGACACAAAAATTGTTGTCCATAAATAAGACATTCTGTTTTAGGAGCAACACGTTGAAAATCTAATAAACCAAAACCATAAATGGCTGCAACAATACCAAAAATAATTAAAAACGCCCAACCATACGTCAACATAAACTCAAAAGAGAATTGTGCTTTTTTCATGTGGGATTTTAAGATGTTTGTATTTAAAAAGTTACTTGACATTCGTTCTAATACGTCCTGTAACATTTCGATAACAACTTTGTGGATTATCAGCGCATCCAAATGTTCCGTTATGATAATACGTTAACGTAATACCAATAGATTGACGACCTACAGGATGTGGACAATTAAATGATAAATCTACAGTATCTGATAAATTCCATAATAAATCATCCCCAAAATGTTGAGTACACCCATCAATATCGCCTTTAACCAAAACGACAGGGGCATTCATGTTATTTTGCAAATGGACACTTATATTGTTTGGTGTTGCCAACACTTCTAAACAACGTATATTGTTTTCAAAGACACATTCTTCTGGAAATGTTTTTTCAATATCAAAAACACCATAAAAAAATAATGCTCCACTTACTCCTACGATTAACACAAGTATCCAACCATACGTCATTACATAATCAAAGGCTATTTGAGCTTTCATGGTCAAGAAGGCCAAGGCCAAGCACCACCGTCATCATCATCATCATCTACTGGAGCTTGTGGCTGCAAACTCCTAGCAACTCTCACTTGTATATTACCTTCTAATGTGCGAGGATAAATACCATCCGTGCGTTGATAAGGAATATACATTACACCTGATAGTCGTGCATTTTGTCGTAATTGTTCTTGACATACAATGGTAAAAATAGCTTCATGTCCAGATTGCCAAAGGTAAGTTTCAGATTGTAAATTAGTATTTGCTACCCTAAAAGAACTAACTGTACATCCTGGAATATCCCATAAATTAAAATCTTGATTATTTGTAAGATTTAATGCTCTATCATGGGTATTAATTAAAGCAAATTGAATTTGATTACCTTGTGCAGTTATTCCATTACACACAAATGTTTCAAATACACATTTATCTGACAAAAAAACGTTTGGATTAGTAATACCTACATAAGCTAACGCACCTATCATAGTCATTACTATTAAAAACGCCCATCCATACGTGAGTAAAAACTCTAAAGAGAATTGTGCTTTTTTCATAGTTGAATTTTAAGATAAATTGATTTATAATGCTTTTGATTAGTTAATGGGATTTCCACTGATACACATCATCATGATGAGGAAAATGATAGAGAACAGATATTACAAACCATAACGCTTTGCAAAATCAGCAACAACAATAGTTGGTTGTTTCTCTATTTCTTTCATTTTTTGAATAAATTCAGGTCTTAACTCAGGTTCATTTTGATACTCAATAAATTCAGATATAATAAATTCAATCGCTTCATTTTTGTCCTTAAAACCATGTTTTGCTTTTACTATATTTATTACTCTATTGGTATTTTCGCTTATGTCTAATAATGCTTGAACCATATAATCTCACCTAAGCCCAGATAAGTTAAACTTATTTATAAAATAGATGATAGAATAAGTGATATTATCAATGAAATTTTAGACAAAAAAAATTTTTAGAAATCATACCATATTGCAAAATCGACTATCAAAATACTTAGCTGTCTTTATGAACAAACTGTTTAGATGATGTAAGAAAAAAGAAAAATGAAAGAAAAGTTAATACTATGGTTGCCTAAAACCGATTTCTACTTGACCTGAATTCTGCAATTCAGATCCTAAACGTATATAGTTAAAATCAATAATTCCCTCTACACGAGTACCTGAAGCCCCATCACAGTTAGATATATTAATAGTTTTACGTTCATTAGCTCTATACGTACCATTAATATCTGCACTTAATTGACAACCACCTGTACCATCCCAAGTTGCATTCGAGACATTTCCTCCTAAACCATTAACAAATACAAATTGAAAATCACCATTATTAAATCCTGTTTCCGCACAACTAAATCCAGTTGTTGCCACACATTTGTCAGAGATAAATCGTTGTGGATTTAATACTCCAAAATAAGCTAACGCTCCAATCATTATCAATATTACCAAAAACGCCCATCCATAGGTCGTTAAAAATTCCAATGCTGCTTGTCCTTTTTTTGACATAGTTATCATACACCTCGTATTTACTACAGAATTTTCAACACTTTACCTTTATAAATCTATCTAAAATACGTATGTGAATAGCTAGTTTTTTTGTAATTTTTGACTTAAAAAACGAAAGTATTAAATATTTGTAGTTACTTTGTAAC
>JBLKON010000049.1:0-6997 GCA_047602725.1 Candidatus Woesearchaeota archaeon | reverse complement strand
TATGCAGGCTTGATGAGGCAAGACACCATGAAGGATGAATGGTAAATGCTGATGTGGTATACAAATTTATACCATTCTGGACACACCCACAAAAATCGTTACGCTTGATATTTTAATAAAGCGCCAATTTCTTTTTCTGTTATAGCACATCCTTGTAATTTCATAGCCCATAATAATGCTTCAAGCACTTGTTTATTTGTTATGTTTGGACTATTGTACGTTTTAAATGTACCAACTTCATGTAACACAGTAATAAGCTCAATAGAACGCATAACTTTTACTGTTTTAAGCGTTTGTTGTAATTCTTTATATAACGATTTATTCGTATCAATAGTAGTGTGCAATTTTTTTTGCATACGTTGGTGTAATTTATTGGGAGTTTCTATTAAATAGCGAGTATTGCGCTCATCTACTACCAAACCTTGGGCATGGTACGCTATCACACAAGCAATCGCTTCAATTTCACCCGCATGTACAATCGTAATAGGATGTCCATTATGAGAAAATAAACTATTCATTTTTTGTGATAAGGTATGAGCAATTTGTTGAATTTTTATATCATGAATACATCTAAACGTATTATTGTGAATATAGGGTAAAATCTGTAATGCTTCTAATTTGTATTTTTTAGTAGTAAGAGGGCGTTCAATTAATTCATGAAAGACAGCTTGAGGGATTAAAAATTCACCCTGAAATCTTTTTTTAAGTTCAGGTAACACCCACAACAAGTTATTAAGAGCTAGTGTAATAATGGGACCGGTATCAAATACTAACATTTTTGCCATTCATAACACCCTAAATAATTCTCTTGTATATGCTAAACGTTTTTTCATATTGCGTACACTTTCTCCTTGAATATCTGTCATACGTGTTTTTCCTATATATTGATAGAGTTCCCATTGCGATATACCTAAAGCTTGAGCACTTTGTGCAATAGAAATGCCATGATCATATATTTTTGCGGACTTTTTTATTCTTGCTTGTTCTAACACATGTTGTACATACAGGTGTAAACCTTTATCTAACTGATTAATATGAAACAAAAATCTACGCATAACGGTATCGTATGCTTCAATATCGTTTTGTTCTAACGAATATATGGCTGCATCAAAAAGTGCAGAAAAGGATTTGACTAAGTTAGGATCTTGCATACGAGCAATAAGTTTAGAGAGTGCAAACATAATAACAGCAATATCTAGTGAATGCTTATCTTGAAATATACTTGCATTATGAATCGTTTGATTAGAAATAGAAGCTAATACAATTTCATCTTTAGATAACAGAGCCTGTTTTGCATTAGTTAATGCATTTAAAGCATCTTTTATAATGCGCTGATTATCAACCATGAGAGTATTACACCAATATACCTATAAAAGCATTTGGTGGTATTATAGAATAGTAACACAAAATAAAAAAACATAGAATAATACTATTCAGCTTCTATTTTTTTGCCCTCTTCTTTGGCAAAATGCATAAATGTCTGCTTATTATCAACACGTTTTTGAATACACGTGAGTACTTGTTGTAAAATGTGTTCAGCATCCTTGTATTCTTTAGTAACAATACGAACTTTATACGTTCCAGCTCCCAAATAACGAATAGTAACATGTTCATCAAGAGCATCTGCTTCATCTAAAATATCTCGTACTACTTGCGCACCATTGCCTAAATAAGAAATCATTTTAAGCTTACCTCCCAATTCTACTAGGGGTTGCTTAATTCGAGCACGAATAAGGGTTTCTAAGACCTTTGCTTCTTTTACCGGTAACTTAGCTTCATCCATAGGTGATTGATTGAGGGCTACTTCAAAAAAGAAATCATATATATAATCATATTTTTTTAAAATAACTTTTGCAAGTTTTTCATAGAATTTTTTTACATCACTTTTCAATTCTTGAGCAGTTGCCTCAATGATTTTTTCTGCTTTCAGCTCTTGTTTCATCAATGATAAACGTTCAATACGCTGTGCTTCAGAAACACGTCGCAAAGATAAATCAATATGTCCTTTTTGTTCGTCAACACGTAACACCTTACATACCGTAGTTTTCCCTTCTTTAACATATTCATTAATACTACGAATACGTCCAGGAGCAATTTCTGAAATATGCAACAAGCCACTTTTGTCTTTATACTCAACTAATTTAACAAATACAGAATGATACTGAATTTTAGTGACTACAACAATGACTTTTTCTCCTTCTTGAGGGAATCCTGAACGTGTATAATACATATAAGGATGAAATAGTAGTTTATTTATAAATATATGGATTTTGATAGGTTATTTTACCCTTATAAGTGACAGTTGTTTTTAAAAACTGTATATAAAAAAATGATAAGTGTATACATATATTACTGTTACATATTAAAATTACACTCTATATGTAACGATACATATCTAGAGATGATTTTTAGATCATACATATCTTTATTAACACTTCAATATCAAAAAATTGTATGCATATAGGTATAACAGCACCTAATGGAGCAGGAAAAGATACAGTTGCTTTATTTTTTAAACAAAAAGGATTAGCATTGTATAGTTTATCAGATGCTTTACGGAATATCTGCATTGAACAAAACATACCTATTACGCGTGATAATTTAATTAGGTTAGCTGAATCACTCAAAGCCCAGCAAGGACATGACGTACTTGCACAAAAAGCATTAGCATATACTAAACAACCAACGGTATTTGTGAGTATACGTCATCTTGCAGAACTACAAACACTAAAAAAGCATGGCGTGGTGATTATTGGTATTGTTGCTGATCAAAAAACAAGATATGAGCGAAATAGAATACGTAATAGGTATGATGATAACTATACGTATGAAGAATTTTTACACCAAGAGCAACGTGAACGCAGTGGAAAACAGGCACATCATAATAATATTGATGCTTGTATGGCTTTAGCTGATATACATATAGATAACAATGGAACTCTTGATGCATTGTATGCACAATTAGAACACATAATACAGCACCACAAATTATTATCCATTCATTTTAAAAATCAATAAAAAAAACTGCATGTATGTATTTTTTTCCCTATGTATGGCGACAGAAAAAAACGTTGTTTTTAGCATTACTTTTAGCAACGATTTCTCAAATTTTTACCTTATTAGATCCTCAGATATTTCGTCTTATTTTAGATAACTACGTTATGCAAGTAGATACTATGCCTTCTGATGTATTTGTAAGAGGGGTATTTCTTTTATTGCTTGCTTATGTAGGAGTTGCGTTAGTTTCTCGCAGTGCAAAAACGTTTCAAGAATATTATGTAAGTAAAATGACACAAACTATAGGTACACAATTATATGCGCAAAGTGTACAACATACCTTTACGCTTCCTTTTAGTATATATGAAGATAAAAAATCAGGAGAGTTATTGCAAAAATTGCAAAAAGCAAAATTAGATTCACAACAATTGCTTGATAGTTTTATTAATATTATTTTTATGTCACTCGTAGGTATTTTTTTTGTAATTGCTTATGCATTTTATGTGCATTGGCTTGTGGGAGTAGCATATCTTATTACCGTTCCTGTTGTGGGTATTACCATTTATATTATTAGTAAAAAAATAAAGCAAGCTCAAAAACATATTGTAAGCAAACTCTCTGACTTAGCAGGCTCCACTACAGAAACATTGCGCAATGTACAAACGGTAAGAAGTTTAGGATTAGAAGAACAAGAAATAACAAGATTAAATGCAACCAATGATCAATTGCTAGCATTAGAACTACAAAAAACAAAAATGATTCGTACGTTAAGTTTTTTGCAAGGAACACTCATTAATGGTGTACGTGCAGGTGTTATTTTTGTGTTATTGTATTTAATATCATTAGGACTTATTAGTGTGGGTGAGTTTTTTACCTTAATGTTTTATTCCTTTTTTGTTTTTACACCGCTGTCTGGTTTAAGTACTGTAGCGTCTCAATATCAAGAAGCAAAAGCAAGTAATGAGCATGTACAAGAATTGTTTTCATTACCTGCACAAAAGACACCCAAAGGAGCTAAAAAAATTGAGAATATTGAGTCTATAGCATTTGAACAGGTACGTTTTTTGTATGCTGGAGCAGGAAAAACACAACAATACACCCTTAAAGATATCAATTTTTGTGCACAGCAAGGAGAAATTATTGGTATAGTTGGCCCATCAGGAGCAGGAAAAAGTACACTTACCAAATTACTTGTTGGTTTATATGAACCCACACAAGGAGTCATACGTGTGAATAATTATAGTAATATTGATTACCATAGTGTACGTAAACGTATAGGGATAGTGACGCAAGAAACACAACTCTTTGCAGGCACTATTAAAGATAATTTGGCATTTGTACAGCCAAATGTTACCGATAAGCAATGTTATGATATTCTTAAACAGGTATGTTTGTATGATATAGTTATGCAATCACCACAAAAGTTACACAGTCGTATTGGAGAAGGAGGTATTAAATTATCAGGAGGTCAACGACAACGCTTAGCCATTGCTCGAGCGCTCATAAGACAACCAGATGTTCTTATTTTTGATGAAGCAACGTCAGCGCTAGATTCAGTAACCGAAAAAAATATCTTAAAAACCATAACTGATATTAAAAAACAGTATCCTCATCTTATTATTATTAGTATAGCACATCGCATATCAACTCTTGCTCATGCGCATCGTATTTATGTTATGGATAAAGCCAGTATTGTAGAACAGGGTACGCATCAAGAGCTTTTGGCAAAAAAAGGGTTGTATGCATCACTATGGACGTTGCAGACGTAAATAATGTATGTAAGAACTCATTTTTAAAAATAGATACCACATTAATACGTATATAGTGTATAACCTAACACAGTCTTTATTAATAAGTTGTTTAGTAATTAGTATATGCCTAAAGTAGCACAACAAAAACCGTTAGGAAAAAAAGCATTTATTTATGAGAATCCTAATACAGATAAAATTCGTTTAGTGCTTTCTACATTAGTTTTTTTTTGTTTACTTGTTGGTTTAGGATTTTTAAGTTATTTTTTGTTTAAAGACACGCAGCCAATGCAAACATTTGTAAATTTTTTGTTTGTAGATTCTCGTAATTTATTTAAGCCTAATACCATGGAAGTCTTTTATATTTCGCTTATTGGTTATTTATTTTTTATACCACTTCCTATTGTTGAACTTCTTTTTTATCGTGGTTTATTAGCAGGTAATCCGGTAGTACTTAGCACAGTATTAGTTTTTTTAGCAATTTTTATTTCACAAGTCTTTAATTATGTCGTGGGTATGTATCTCAGTCCCTTTTTTATTCACTTTATTAATAAAAAAACATTGTATAAAGTAAGAAGGTGGGTAAATACATATGGAGTATATGGCATTGTTATTTTAAATGCACTTCCTTTGCCATCACCAATTTTAACTTTTAGTTTAGGTATTATTCATGCAAATACCTTGCGCTTGTTTTTTTATATTTTTGTAGGTGCTACCATCAAATATGGAACTATTATATTGTTTTATTTTGTAACGCAATGGCTTAGATAGCAAGATGATGTAGCGTAACGAGGTAAAGCAAGTCTATATAAACAAGCAAGTATATAAAACGTTATATATAAAAATAATACATACTTAAAGAGGTAGTGAGGTTACGATGGAACAAATTAATAAAACAGGATTATTGGTTGAACAAACCATAGATACCCATAAACTGATTGGTGCGCGAGTGCTTTCAGGGCAAGGAAATATAGCTGGGCGAGTAAAAAAGATTCAAGTAAATCCTCAAACACTTGATTTTGAAGGTATTGTGGTTAAACGTCACTTTTGGGAACTCTCCTATTACATTAGTAAAGATTATATTCAACGTATCTCTAAAGATGCTGTATTTTTAACAGCAGAACCAAGTATTTTGTTAAAATTCAAACGTGTGATTACCGAGTATGGAAAAATTGTAGGATGGGCAACGCAAGTGAAAAGAAATGGTATTACTAATGATATTGAATATATTATTGTAAGATCTCTCTTGAGTAAACCTAAGCAAATAGATGTGAAAAAAATTAAAAGTATAGGAACAAGTATCATAGTAAAAAATGATGCTGTAGGAGAATAATGAGTGAATTTATAACCAGTGAAGATGTATTAGGTAAAGACGTTATTGACACAGAAGGTTCATTTATTGGAGTAGTTGACAAAGTCTTTTTGGATAAACAAACACTTGAGTTTTCAGCTATTTCAGTAGATAAAGGTTTATTTGTGAGTGGACTTACTATTGGTAGAGAATATATTGATAAAGTTACCAAATATGCTGTATTGCTTACCATTGTTCCAGTGCATAATGTACGAGGAAAGCAGGTCTTTGATTGTGACGGAAAATTACTCGGTTTTGTGTATGATATTATTTTAGTTGATCAAAAAAACACCGTTAACACACTAATAGTAAAAACAAATGCTTTTTCTAAAAAAACTCATATTGATGCACAGTATATTAAAGAAGTTGGTGAAGCCATTATGTTAAACGTTACTCACCAGCAATTGCAAAATGTAAGTAAGTAAAAGAACTAATTTTATAAATAATTCACTTATCTTTGCATATATGGCAAAAGTTGAAGGTTATTTTCATCCCTTTGAAATCCCTGACGATATTCCTATTGTACAGTGTGATAGGTTAACGTATCCTTGGCAGCAAGACGAGCAAAAGTATGTATTAATTCGTAAACAGAACAAAACCATTCAATTGTTGTTTGTGGAACATGATATTGCTTTTTTACAATTAGAAGGAGAGCAACCATATAACTTGATAAAAGAAATTGCTAAACGGAATTTAGTAAATTTAGAACACATGGGGTATTTGGCTGTTGAAATTATGCGTGCAAAGCATGCAATGGACACCAATACTGAATTTGTGCAACGATAGTATGTTGTACGTATAGTATGATTTGCAATACTTATTCTTTAAAATATTCATTATGTTAATCGTTGTTTTTACCCTATAGTATTACATTAACTTTATTAACGCTATGAACCAAAAT
>JBLKON010000048.1:0-7183 GCA_047602725.1 Candidatus Woesearchaeota archaeon | reverse complement strand
TAGCACATATTATTGAGTGATGTTTTTATATACACAAAAACAAGCGTAATATTTATATATGCATTCTTGTGTAGGACGTATATGGCAGGCAAAACAAGTAAACAACCTAAAAATCTTAGTACATTGACAAAAACTCCTCAGCAACCTACAGAACATATGCAGGCTTTGCAAAAAAAAATCGAAGAATTTCAAAAAAAACTCCTTAAAAAATTTGAAGGATATATTTCAGGTATTGCTTTGTTACCCAAAGGTTTAGAACAACAAGAAGATTTAGGACCTACTGCTCAAAAAAAGGAATTGCTTACCCAAGATACGTCTTCAGATGTGCAATTATTGGTGCTTATTGACGATACAGATACGCAAAAAATGTCTAAAGAAGAGTTGAAACAACGTTTAACAGTTGTTATTGATGGTATGGCAAAAGAAGTAGATGAAACGTTTAAAATTACCACTTTAATTTATTCTGAATTGTGGCAATATTGTTTTGATGCTAAATATGATATTTTACAAACGATAGCTATGAGTACTATAGTCTATGATACAGGTATGCTTTCTGCAGTTAAGATAGCTGAAATTCACAAAAATATGACGTTAAAAAAGTTTGAAAAGTATATTGTAAGTTATGTACTTGCTGGATCTTTAGTGCAAGGTAAAGCAAATGCAGAGTCAGACATTGATGTGTTTATTGTTATTGATGACACAGATGTAAAACGTATGAGTCGTGCAGAATTAAAAGATAAGTTACGTGCTATTATTTTAAATATGGGTGTGGAAGCAGGTCAAATTACCGGTATTAAAAACAAAATTAATATTCAAACCTATATTTTAACTGACTTTTGGGATTCGATTAAAGAAGCAAACCCTGTTATTTTTACGTTTTTGCGTGATGGTGTACCCTTTTTTGATAGAGGTATTTTTATGCCTTGGAAACAATTATTGCGTTTAGGTAAAATTAGGCCATCTATGGAAGCTATAGATTTGTACATGAATTCTGGTGCTCAAGTGTTAGATAGAGTAAAGATTCGCTTAAAAGAAATAGCATTGGAAGATTTTTTTTATGCTACGTTAACGCCATCACAAGCAGTACTTATGATGTATGGAATAACTCCTCCTACACCTAAGGAAACTCCTGGTGTTATGTCAGAAGTGTTTGTCAAAAAAGAAAAAATGATGGACGAAAAATACGTCAAGACTTTAGAAAAAATTGTAAAGGTGCGTAAAGATTTAGAGCATGGTAAAAAGACAAGTGTGACAGGTAAAGAAATAGATGAATTATTTGAAGAAGCAACAGCATATCGTAAAGGAATTGAAGAGTTGGCTTCTACTATTGAAAAACGAAGAAATGAACAAGATATTGTACATATTTATGATACCATTGTTTCATTAATGCGAGAAGTTTTTAAAGCGCATAGTTTGGACTTTGCTAAGCAAGATGAGTTTGTTGTCTTTGAAAAGCACATTATTAAGGCAGGCCATATACCTCAACGTTATTTACGGTCTGCTTTGGATATTAAAAAAACTAAAGAAGATTATGATAAAGGAAAATTAGGCAAAGTAGAAGTTGAAAAGTTGCGTAATCAATCATCAGAGCTTATTAAGTATCTTAGTGAATATGTGCAACGAAAACGTGCTATGTTTATTGAACGCATCAAATTACGTATTAAACATGGTGAGGCATATAGTGAATTATTAGTGCTTGATAATGTTATGTATGTTGTACAAAAAGATAGTATTCATAAAGTTGCTATTAAACAAGGTGTGTTACAAAAAGCTACAGCTTCAACTCAGCAAGATGTTGATAAAGCACTTGAAGCGTTTAGTTTTAGTGGTTTTATTGCCTTGCCTCATAATGTAGATGAGTGGATAAAAGACTTTTTTGGCAAAGATGCACAAGTGTTGCTGTAGATAGGGGTGTGTATTGTTTATAGTGCAACTATAGTATGATATAAGTTGCATTATTATAGATAAAAAATAGTATAGAAAAGATATAAAAAAAGGAGATGACTCCTTTTATTCTTCTACCACAGCAGTAGTTTCCATTTCCGTAGGGTTTTCTACTATTTTTTTGTAGTAGGCAAATGGTTTAATGTCTGTAATAGTTGTTTTGTGTACCATAAAACGTCCATCTTTACTTTTAAAGACATTAAATTCGACTGTTGGCATGCGTTTTAGTTGTTCTTCTTTTTTATTGGTTAATCCCATAGTTACTCACCTATACAAAGGTTATGTGTATGTTGACATAAATATTATGCCTACAAATATGAAAAATAGAAGTATTTTTGGGACGCATAATACGAGTTTGCATGAGGAATATTTGCTTAGTTTTTAAAAAACAACAAAACATTTATAAAAAAACAACTGTGCAATACATATAGGTGATATATGATGGTTAAAGTCATTACAATTGATGATTCTACGCTTATGACAACGGTAGTAAAAAATTTTGTTCTCAAACAAATTCCAGATGCTCAAGTATTTGAAGCACATAGTGGTGAGGATGGTTTAGAACTGTATAAAAAAGAATTACCTGATATGGTGTTTTTAGATATTAAAATGCCTGGTATTGATGGTTTTGAAGTGCTTGCGCAAATTAAAAAGATTAATCCGACAGCTAAAGTGGTTATGGTTACTTCTTTAAAAGAGCCTGAGCATGAGCAAAAAGGAAAGGAACTTGGTGTTATTGATTATATAACTAAACCGTTTAATAGCGAACAAATTTCAGAAGCTATCAAAAAATGTATGTGATATGACACAATTTCACGATGTTTTTTTTGAATATTTACAAAGTCGGTTTGGTCATTCTATTTCTAAGTTGTTATTTACCCAATATCAACAAAAATTAGGTATCACCAATTTGCAACAATTGTCTCAACAAGATCAATTAGATTTTGTGAATAAAACTATTTATGGTGTGTATGCAAAGTTTTATCCTCCTGATAAAATTCAGCGTATTATTTTGGCTTGTTTATTTCGTTTTGGTATGTTAGAAGCTGCTTCAAGAACCCAATCTATGACGAATATGGCAAATCAATTTTCAGAAGTAGCTATTGAAAAAATTCATGACATTTCTCAAGTAAAGTCGTTGCAGGATAATGCATTTTGTTTGGGTTTTAATTTTGATGGAGATATGAAAGCTGCGTTACATATTTTTATTGATAATGAACAAGCAGATCAACTGGGACGCAAAGTTGTGCAGTCTATGATGGGAGATCAGCAAGGTATGGATACAGAATTTATTCAATCTGCTATTGTTGAATATTTTAATGTAATTTTGCCTGCTTTAATTGATGTGGTAACAAATACCTTAAATATTTCAGTAACGTTTTTGCCTATTGATCAAGCAACCATGCAACAACAATTAGAAGGAACGTATATGAGTTTAGCTACTTCTTCTATTACTATTATACAAAAACATGCCCAAATTACATTGCGTTCAGCATTATTAATGGAACAAGTAAGTGACACGTTAATGCATATGTTAGAAAAAGACACAAATGTAACTGATGTATTAAATTCTTCAAAGATAGTTATTGTTGCTGAGCAAAAAGATGATAAATATGAAGCTTTAGTGCAATTTTTAAAAAAGTATGCTAACTTTGTGGAAACTGATATTAGAGTGCAAGATGCGATGAAAGATTGTAATATTATTGATATGCATAAAGTTTCGGTTGCTGATTTGGATAGAATTATAGAATTTTTAACAAAGCGATATTTTTATAAATATTCAGACTTCAAAAAAAGAAATATAGCGGCAAATATTCAGTATATTTACGGGTACTATAAAAAAGAGGATGATGTGCAATGAAAGTAATGATAGTAGATGATTCAATGTTTATGAGAAATGTGGTTAAAAACACACTCACACCTTTGCAAGTAGAAATAGTTGCTGAATGTGGTGATGGTCAACAAGCAATTGATAAATATCAAGAATTAAAACCAGATTTAACGTTTATGGATATTATGATGCCCAATGTTTCTGGAATTGATGCGTTACGTAAAATAAAAGAATTAGATCCTAATGCAAAAATTGTTATGTGTACGTCTGTTGGGCAAGATAAAATTATGCAAGAGGCGGTAAGTTTAGGTGCATTAGATTTTATTTTGAAACCGTTTAAACCCGAAGATATTCAAAAAGTAGTACAAAAAGCTGGAGGGTAACTATGCGGGTGTTACTTGTTGATGATTCATCGTTTTATGGATCATCATTGCAATCAGTATTGTCATCATATATGGAGGTAGTGTGTGTACAAACTGCAGATGCTTGTTTACACAAGATACATGATTCTTTTGATATTGTTTTGTTAGATATTCATTTGGAAGGTATAGAAGCACCAGAATTAATACCTAAAATATTGAGAAGTATGCCACAACAAAAAATAGTAGTTATGAGTAGTAGTGAAGCTTCTAGTTCAGTAGTATTTATGTGTCTTATGAAAGGGGCACTTGATTTTATACCTAAACAATCTATTCATTTAGATGCTATTGCTCCTCTAGTTGCTCAATTATCTATGTATGCAGATGCTAAGGTAGTCACGCATGGTTCAGGTGCTATGATGGGGCATCAGCCTAAGGGGAGAGATAAGTTGTTATGTATTGCCTCAAGTACGGGAGGTCCAGCTGCATTAGAAGTGTTGTTAGCACAATTACCTGCTTCATTTGCTCATCCTATTGTGATTGTTCAGCATATTATTCCTAGTTTTGTTGAGGCGTTACATAAACGTTTACAAGAGGTATGTTGTTTACCTATTAGTGTGTGTGCACCGAATCAAGAACTTGTTGGTGGGCATATTTACCTTATTCCTCAAGGAGTGCATGCCTATGTAGTTGATAAGGGACGTATTGCATTACGTAAAGAAACGGCACAACATGGTGTGATGCCTTCTGCTAATCCTTTGTTTGCTTCAGCTGCATATGTGTATAAAGAAGCAGTCATTGGTGTAGTGTTAACCGGTATGGGGCAAGATGGTTTGGAAGGAAGTAGGGTTATTAAACAATTTTATGGAACTATTATTGTGCAAGATAAACAAAGTAGTGTTATTTATGGTATGCCCAAAGAGGTTGCACAAGCTCATTTGGCAGATATGGAAGTAAGTATACAGCGTATGGGTACAGCAATAGAGCAGGTGGTAGGGTTATGAATACAGAACAATTTAAAGAAGCATTTATGTCAGAAGCTCAAGATATTATTGAGCAATTAAATAACGATTTATTGGCTTTGGAAGCTAATAGTGATGATAAAGAACTTATTGATAAAATATTTAGGGCATTTCATACACTTAAAGGGAATGCTGCCACCTTAGGATTTGAAAACTTTGCACAAACGTCTCATGCTCTTGAAGATTTATTAGATGCTGTGCGTAATAAAAAATTAGTATTGGATAAAAAGAAAGTAGAAATTCTTCTTACTGGTTTGGATGTCTTGGTAGATAGTCTAGAACATTTGCAGGATAGTGGTGAGGACGTTACCGATGGTTCAAGTATTATTCATGATGTTAAAGAAATGTTGCATGAAGATGAAATACCTATAGAACCTGTTGAAGATGTCTTTCCTAAAAAGAATTTAAAAAAAACAAAAGCTTCTTTAAAGCGAGTGTTGTATGTGTTTGATGCTGAAAATCCGCTGAAAAATGCAAAAGTTTTGTTATTATTAAAAGAGATAGAACAAAAAACAAAAATTATTGGTACGCAACCTAAGGATCCAAGCAATGGTATTATTGATATATTAGATGTTGTGGTTGAGGATAATGGTTGTGATATGGAAAATGTTTCTATTACTGGTGTACAAAAAATAGTGAGTCTTGGGGTAGAAGATCCTATTCCTCAAGAGGTAAAAGATCATTGTACTCATCAAGAAAAACAAGCTGTTGTTAAACGTCAACAGGATAATATTAAGACGGTACAAAGTGTAAAAATTGATATTAAGCGTTTGGATAAATTGATGAATTATGTGGGCGAATTGTTGATTAATAAAATGCGTTTAGAAGAATTGCTTAAACAAAAATCATATCAGCATATGAATCAAGTTGTTTCTCATGTGGATAAATTAACGCGTGAAATTCAAGATGAAGTTATGAGTCAACGTATGATTCCGATTGGAAGAATTTTTAACAGATTTCCTCGTATGGTTCGTGATTTAGCAACCAAAGAACAAAAGCAAGTGAATTTAGAAATAGAGGGTGATGATATTGAATTTGACAGAACAGTGTTAGATTTAATAGGAGATCCGTTAGTTCATTTATTGCGTAATGCAATAGATCATGGTGTTGAGTTGCCAGATGCTCGTGAAAATGTTGGTAAAGATCCCACAGCTACGTTAAAAATTACAGCACGTCGTGAAAAAACAAAGGCCATTATTATGGTTAGTGATGATGGTGCTGGTGTTGATCCACAAAAAGTTAAAGTAAGTGCTCTTAAAAAAGGTATTATTAGTGAACAAGAAGCTCAGAGTATGAATGATAAACAGTTACAAAATTTGATTTTTAGACCTAAAATGAGTACTAATGAAGTGATTACTGAAGTAAGTGGTCGCGGTGTGGGTATGGATGTGGTCATGGATAACATCAAAAAGATTGGTGGATATGTTTCTTTAACTAGTACGCCGGGGCAAGGTACGCAAATAGAGATGGTGTTACCCTTAACCATGGCTATTATTACGGCATTGATGATTGAAATGAAGGAAAAAATCTATGCTATTCCTATTAGTAATATTGATAGAATTATTTCCATGCATAATTATGAAATCCAGATGATGAGTAATCAGCCTGTTATTGTGCTTAATAATAAGACTATTCCTTTTGTGAGTTTAGATAGTGATTTTAGGTCGGTGTTACGTGATACTAAAGGGATGACTGGTATTATTGTTGACAATGATGTGAATAGCTATTGTTTAGCTGTTGATAAGGTGCTTATGCAACAACAAATATTAGTTAAAAGTTTGGATGATGCCAATGTGAAAAAGACACATGGGGTGAGCGGGGCTACTATTTTAGGTGATGGAACTGTTGCGTTGGTTATTGATGTGCAAAGTTTAATAAATGAAAAGGATACACTCAAATAAGGTTAAAGACAATGGATGACAAAAGTATTGATATATTAAAAGAAATTGGAAATATTGGCATTGGTAATGCAGCAACAAGTTTGTCGCGCAAAAAAAAAAAAAAGGTGATGATTGATTTGCCTGAAA
>JBLKON010000047.1:0-7449 GCA_047602725.1 Candidatus Woesearchaeota archaeon | reverse complement strand
CTGTTGCTGAAAAAGAACGTTTGAATACAGGTGTGTTTGATCCTTCTCGTTGTACGGTGTATCCTCGTAGTTGGCCTAGTATTGAGCGTATTGGAGCACAAGGTACTCGTAATACAGCATTTGCTTATGTGGTTTGTAGATTGAATAGGTATCCTCCACAAGCAGCTGGCAATATAACTGAAGGGTATAAAACATTAGAAGATATGCAATTTGCTGGTGCACCTCTGCTTATTGAAGTATTGTATGATACTATGGATGCAAATGGTGAAAAACGTTCTAGCAGTCAACAGATGTGTTATGATGCAAAAGTTTATTTTGATAGACGTTTACCTCCTGGTGCTATTCCAGAAGATTTTTTGAATGTTTCTGTACAAGTATTAGATGCAACTATTGAAGCTATTGATATGATATTAAAGCCTTTGCGTACTATTACATTAGCTACTACGGGTGCTTGTTTAGCTACACATGTGGGATATTTTTTACAAACGTCACAAATGGAATATCAATGTTTGGGTAAACAAGATTTAATTCCCGCTTTGCGTCAGGGTATTTCAGGTGTACCTCATAGTCAAGCAGATAATATGATTAATGCTATTTGTGATGAAGTAGATGAGGCAAAAAGACAAAAAGAAGGAGGAAATGAAGAGTATAATAAAGGTTTAGGTGATTTAAAATTATCCGAACTTACTGGAGATTGTCGAGCGTGTGGTCAAGCAATTAAACGTAATGTTCAAATTCAAAAGTATTTTACTACCGTGTGTGATAGAATCTATTGTCCACCTACACCTAGTGGACAAAAATATGTACGAGATAATAATGAAAATCAATTTAGTGCTTGTAGTGTATTGCATACTCAAGCTGCTGTAGATGAGTTTAGCCAACGTAGTAAAAGTCCACAATCAGAATTTTTAGGTCCTCAAACAGGTTTTAATAAAGAGGATGGATGTGGATATGAATATTATTCTCAATATGGTAGTTCTTGTTTAGGATATCGGTTGCTTGCAGGCCATGATATTGTACAGGCTAGTATTAATAATGCACAGCGTAATCAATCACCTAGTTTTAATGCCATTTTAGATAGGGCAACTAATTTTGATTTTTGTGCAGCAAATGAAGCACAAGATGATATTGCATTTGCTGAAGGTGATCAGTGGTATATTAGGGATGAAGATGATCCAAATTGTTTTAGATTAGGTGGCCCAGAAACTCGCGAAGCAGTTATTGATGCACGTAAGTCAGGACAAGTGTATTTGAATCAAAGTAGTCAGCGTCAAGGTGTATCTATTTATAGAACGGTAAATGGTTTTACTAATTATGAGGAAAATCAAAAAACATATTCAGATTGTGTGCGTACTGATCCACAAGGTAATATGTATTTTGTACCCAAGGATACCCAGGGAAGAACTGCTTATTTTGATAGAGAAAGAGGAGATACTATGGCCAAAGAGTTTAATGGCCAACAAATAGAAGTTCAAGATATTGGTGGTGGTCGTTTTATTGGACCAGATGATACTATTTATTTATCACCTAATAGGGATAATAAAGTTACACTATATACTGACAGTCACATTTACAGAACGAATGCAAAAGTAGGTAGTGGGGTAGATTATCATTTGGGAAAACCAGAAGGGTTTAGTGAAAATGAAAAAGAGGTTGTTCAAGGCCCTGATAGATTACGTGGTAGACCTGCACCAGATTATTTAATTCGTTCACCTACGTCTTTTATGAATTCTTTGCGTTGTGGGTGTTTACCGGCATTGAGTTCATATTTACAACAGATTCGTAATATTTTAAATTTAATTCGTACTTGTTTTATGGGTATTTTAGTTACTAAGGAATTTAATAGTGGTATGTGTAGAGCTGTCTTAACACAATATGTATGTGATTGGATTTTTGAAGCCTTGGGATGTTTTATTCGTGCTGCAAGTATGAGTGATGATCAATTATCTGCAGACACAGGAAGAATTAATGCTGTACAATATGGTTTAACGTCTATTGGTCGGGCAGGTCGCACCACGCAACAATATGCTTCAGGACGGTATGGTGATTCTCAAAATTTTCAAGCTCTTTTTACGCAACGCAAATTATTAAATGCTATTTGTTTGGCTGCCTTAGGGTATGATTGGTTGCCCGATTTAGAAGCTGCTATTGGTATGGATGGACAATTTCCTATTGCAACCATGGCTGTTGTACAACCTGCTTCAAGAACATATTTGTCTGCTAACCCGACACAAGGTGGACTTGCTACTTTTAGTTATCATATTGGTTATTTGGTCAATGCAGGAGAGGATATTAATTATAGAATTGAGCTTGTGTGTAGTGATCAACCTATTTGTCATGATTATGCTTCACATGAAGGTGGTATGTGTGATTGTGCACATGGCTCAATGGGGAATGTACAAACGGCTCCAGCAAATTGGGGAGCTGAAGGTGGTGGATTTAATACTGAGCAAACTCGTGTTATTCGTACAGGTTTTGTTCGTGCAGGTCAATTGCAAGATGATGAAATATACATCAATGTGGAGAGTCCAGTTCGTTATGATAGGGTACGTATTTCTTGGTTCCCTGCTAATAGTAGAAATCCTCCTGGTTCAGAAGATAGACGCATTAGAGAAGCTGGTATGATTCCCTTGATGTGTTCTTTTGATCTTGCTCGTGTACAATTTAGATGTGGAACATCATTTGGTGATGATGGAAGTGCTCATTTTATACGACCTCCTACCATAGATGGTATTGGTACGTATAATTTAGGAGAATCGATACGGTTTAATGCTCACATTAATCTTATTGATGGACAAGGACCTCGCGCATTACCTCATTATTTACGTATTGAAGTGCGTGATCATGATAATAATGTTGTGTTTAATAGAGCAACATCTAAAGGAGAGTTGCAAAATGGTACGCAATCGTATCCACGGCAACCTATTCAGCTTAATGTGATTCGTGAGGCACGAAGAAGTTTTACGATATCAAATCCACCAAAAAATGCTTTATTGGCTTCTTCGCAAACTATCTTGTCTTTACCTGCAGATTTTCCACCATTTGTTCGTTTTATCTATAATGCATCAAAAGAAAAGTATAAATGTGAAGCATTTGAAGGTGAATCAACTACTCGTGCAGGTGAATGTGTGGTACAACAGGGAAGAGTTGCATATGCAGGTGTTTTGTTTACACTTAATTCATCAATACGAGATGGTTCTGCTATAGTGTTTACTTCTAATATTAGCACTCAACTAATGAATACAAATCTTTTATCTTGTCCTCCTGGTCAAGATACGGTTCAGTGGAAGGCTACTCTTTCGTTACACGGAAGTATTAGGCAAGACGTAGGTAGAGAATTGACGTGGGAAAATTCAGTGATGAATAATGAACCATTGACATTTAATGATCATACTCAACAACATGAAGTTTCTTTTTTAGTACGTTGTAATCAACAAGCTCCTGAGCGTTTAGCTACTACTAATTGTGCTCCAAATGAAGTATTAAGTGGTACGTGTAACTGTGGTGGCTTTAATTGTCATAGTGGTCATGTGTGTAGTAGTAAAGGGATGTGTTATAATGTACCAGCTGAATTTTTACAATATGTTGATGTTAGTACAACAGTTACAGATGGTAACATAAAAGATAAGGATCATAATCCTAAACGCTCTCCTGATAAACTCACACCATTACAGCAGAATGGAGTAGAGATTTTAGCTGCGTATTGTGGTGGTATACCAGCAGGAACTCAATTAAAAGTGGTTTGTTTTGCAGATGAAACGTGTATATCTGAAAGACAAAATTTTTGGTGTCGAAATGAACCTTCCAATTAAATCTCTTTTTTCTTACACGGGCTGGAGTGTACTTTATGTAATTATTATGATTTTTTTATTTACCTTTATTTTATTTACTCCTTTGTTAGATGTTTTAGATCCAGCACATGAAGCTATTTTAGACAATACGCTTGCTATAGATGATCAAGTAGATTTGTTTAATCTTATGGAACATCAACAACCACTTACACCATTTTCTAATCGTATTACGTGGCTGTTTTTAGTGTTTTTAGCGATGAGTGCGTTTGTTGGATATATCTGTTCTTTGTATAGTTATACACAAATATTACAGTCATCATCTGATTTTTATTGGAAGTATGCCATATATGTGTGTATTGCTCATCTTGTTTTTTTAGGTGGCGTATATCTTTTTATCTTATATTCTACGTTTAGATATATATTGCTTATTCCTTATATTTTAGATCCACTAGCTGCAGTTGTAGCGTTGGTATTTTTGTACATTGGTGGGTATGCACATTTTTTTGTGTTAAAAACAATAGTAAAAGCTAAAAAAAAAGTGAGTGTAGTAAGCTACACGTACCTTTTTGGTGTGGGATTACTACTTTTGGTATTATTTGTTATAATTCCTTCTTTTATAGTAAAAATAGGTTTGTTTTTTTGTTTATTAGTGTTGAGCAATTTGGCTAAATTGATCTTGTTTCAATAAATCATTGGATAAAAACTCTTCTTGCTTGAGTTCTTTTAAAATGAAATATTCTTGTTTGCTTACAATGTCATACGTATCTAATTCATCACAAAATTGTTGGTATTGCAACAAATCTCTAAAAAGCACTTCTACCATAATATCATATCCATTGGAGATGCGATATAAGCTATTGGTTTGCTTATAGTGTGATAAAAAATGGATGACATCTTCTTTTTTATGAGCTTTAATGACCATGAATACCTTAAGGGCATATCCTAAAAGACTAAAATCTAGAAGGACAGTGTGTTTCTTAATTAAGGTACCTTGATATTTTTTAAGGCGTTCATGAATCGTTGAAATAGGTACGCCTGTTTTTTTAGATGCGCTTTTGAGATTTTCTCGTGCGTTTTTTCTAAAGTGGTGTAAAATCAAAAGTTCTTTTTGTTCCATAGTGTTGTCCCCCAAATAAGTTGGTATTTTATTCAGTAGACGCTGAAAGATATAAACATTGGTTCGTATTTTTTGGCTTTTTTATTCAGAAATCACTGAATCATTTATAAATAATGTATGGATAGTTGTTTTTTGCTGAATCAAAAGCTATAAAAACTCCTTTATTCTTATTATAGTATGCATGCTGTAGCTCTTGATATTTTAAGTCTTTTACGTGTGCATCCTACTTTAACTTCTACTCAATTAGCTAGTTTGTTGTATCCTGATATCATGGGGCAAGTGACTTTTGTGTTACAGGATAAGGTAAGTGACAGTAAACAAAAAAGGCAGGCTATGGCTCAAAAGGCTGTGTTGCAAAGAAGAATATTACATCATTTACATGTTTTAGAACAAAAAAAGGCTATTCGTATTGTGCATGTGGGGCATAAAGGAGAAAAAACGTATGCTGGTGTATATGAGGTTTCAAGTACTCCGGTACAAAATCCAGGTACGCCTATTTTAGGCTATGAGCAAAAGAAAATAGTGTATCGTTTTGGACAAGATGCTTGGGCTGCTAAGTTAAATGCAGTTTTTTTTCAGTGTTCTCAGTATGAAACCTTGCAGGAAATGAACACAACTCTTTTTGAGCTTATGGTGTATGTTAATGATTGTATTATTATTAATGAAAGTGAATCGTTGTTTACCCGTTTTTCTTTAGAATCTATTTTAGAGGCAATTTTTATGTGGGAAAGACAAAGTAAGGATTACGATATTCGTTTATGTTTTAGTTTTAATAGTCGTGCACTAGATCGTTTTGATGTGGTACTAAATTTTTTTAGGACGGTTTTACCTTTAGTATCTTCGTCATTATTGTTTGTCTTTTATGTTACTGGGCGTGAGCTTATGCAAAAAAATACGTTTTATGAAGAAATTATTCGTTTGTTTTCTTACTATAAACGTAAACTCAATATTAAAAATAATGATTTATTGTCTTCGCCTTTGGGAGTGGGTAAAAGTGGTCCTTATAGCTTTTATCAGTGGGATAAAAAACAAACACAACCCTTTTTTGGTTGTGTGCAATCTACAGTTATCGTTGATATTAAACGGTTTTTTGATGAGTATACGCAAGCTTCTGCGTTCCATGTGATGATGGAAAAGATTGCCCAAACGCTTTTTGAAGTTAATGCGTTGCAACGTAGATATGCTCAACAATATTTTCCTGTGTTAAGTAGAAATAATACACACCAGTATTTGTTTTCACATAGTTGTCAACTTATTAGGTTTTGGAATACAGAGTTTGAACATCCGTTAATGAATCGTGCTGAAATTATTACGTTGTTAGAATCTGTTAAAGAAACATTATTGTTATTTTCACAAACACAGCGTATTATTTATAATTCATGTGGTATGCCGTGTCGATTTTTTTTACAGTTTGCAACTGCTTATAGAAAAGCTATGGGATATAATTTTTTTGAAGCGTATGATCGTATTACTTTGCGCAGTATGGGAGAATTATATCATAAGCGACTTAAAGAAGAATTGTTGTTTAAAGAACAATTAAGTACGTTATGTAATGCTGGAAATGAAGTGCGTTTTTATCGTGAAGGAAGTGTGGAGGCTAGTGATGTTTTAAAAGAATTGCAAGCTATTTTGTATTTGTATAAATTACCTTTTTTTTGTTATAATTTTGCACATCGATCTTCAACTTCTTTAACTTTACAACAGTTTATGGAGGATTCGTTATGATTACAGCAAAACATGCTGGTGATGCATGGAAAATGGCCATTGAACATGTGATGTTGCAAGGTTCTCAGTTTCAAGATGAACATCAACGTCTTTGTTATGAAGTCTGTAATTTGACGATTACTGTTGAACATATGGAGCATATTACGTTTCCGATTTCGTGTTTACAACAAATTAAAGATTGGATGTATCCTTCTTTACATGAAATTGCAGAAGTAGCTTTAGGTAAAAAAGCAAGTTCATTTTATGGGTATGTGTATGGACAACGTATTTTTAAATTTCAAGGTCATTTAAATCAATTGCAACAATACGTCATTCCGTTATTACAAAAAAATAAAGGTTCTAGACGTTGTGTGGTTAGTGTGTTGGATCCTGTTGTTGATACAGCGTTGGACAATACGTATGTTCCTGGTATTATTGCTTTGGATTTTTATGTGCGTCAAGATGCTTTGCATGTTACAGCTTTTATTCGATCTAATGATATTTTTATAGGCTGGCCAGCAAATATGTATCAGATATATGTGGTGTTGGAGTATGTTGCGCAGCGTTTGGATATTCCAATAGGTTCTATAACTACGATGTCAGTTAATGCACATTTATTTGAAGAATATAAACAACATATTGCTAGTATCTTGAAGGTGTAAGTTAGGTTCGTTTTACCATATCATTGGTCAAAATAGTTCCTCTAAAATTGGTACTTTTGTGTTCGTCTAAACAAGCACCATCTTTACAGGTACACTCTATAATTCTTGCAAACACACCAGTACCACAAAAGTATTCCATTAAATGGTTAGGTGACAAACAGGCGTCTTGATAAAA